>CANQIN010000069.1 GCA_947623995.1 uncultured Bacilli bacterium
TTTACTTCTAAAAAAATTGAATTACTTTCATAACCAGTTACTTTACCTATCATATAACTATACATATAACCACCATTAACATTATAAAATAAAATAATTATTATGACAAGCAAAGAAAAAAGACTTTAATAGTCTATTGATTTTAATAACTTTAATTCATTACCAACAAATATAACTAAATATTTTAAAGGATTACCAAGTCTTTTATCTTTACTATAACTTACTAATTGACTTTTTCCTTCTTCTATTTTTTCTTTTAATATTTCTTCACTATAATCTTTTTTCTTTATATATTTTAATTCAATCATTATATTATTAGGTATATTTGGATTTTTCTTTTCTAAATAAATATCTATATATCCATTATTACTTACATATTCACTATATACATTATAGTATTCATTATTTAGTAACATTGTAAAATAAATTATTTTTATTCCTTTTTCATCTATTTTAATAAAATCTCTATTATCTAATTTTTTTAATACTTCACTTACATAATTATTTAATTTATCAATATTACCTGTTACTAATTCTTTACTTATTTCACTAATAGTTTTATTATCATATCCTATTCCACTTTCTTTTAATTTTTTAGTAAAATAATTTCCATATAATACTTTCATTACCTCATTTGGTATTTTAAAATAATATCCTCCATATATATCTGATTCGATTGTTAAATAACCAAAATAATATAATAAACTTATTATATCATCACTTTCTAAATCACGTGTTAAATCAAATTTATTTTTTAAGATACCTTTTATATGTTCATTTTTCATTATTTCATTTAATAATTCTTTATAAAAACTATTATTTTTTAATTCAATTAAATTATCTATTTTTCCAGAATTAAAAGCAATATTACTATCCATTATATCTTTAGGAATACTTTTATATAATTGATAAAAGTTTAATAAATACATTACTAATGTTGCATTAAACACTTTTTCTTTAGCATCTTCATTAAACAAATAACCATCATAATTTTTAATCATAATTTGTTTTATTTCTTCTCGTTTATTTTTTTCTTCTACTACTTCATTTAATAAATTATTTACTTCCTCATGAGTTAATCCTATCATACTATTAAATTCTTCATAGTTTGATATATTTGTTGCTATATTAAATCCAGTTGTCATACTATCTAATGTTATTGGACATATTCCTGTTGCAAAAAATCTTCCTATTACTCCTTCTTTCACATATATTTTTATATTTGCATAGAAACTTTTTATTGTACCAGTTACTATTTTGATAAATTTATCAGCACTTCCTTCTAAAATTGCATTAGTAAAATTATCGTATTCATCTACAATAATATATAATTTATTTTCTAATTTTAATCCTTGAATATAACTTAAAAACATTTTTATCATATCATCAGCAGGTTCATCAATATTTATTTCATAGTTAAAATTATAATTATTTAAAAATTTATTAATTCCTGCTATTACACATTTTTTAAAACTATTCATTAATCCTTCTTCTTGTTTATTTTCATTTATACCTGAAAAATCAAAGCTTAAAATATAATAATTATTTTTTTCTTTAGTTGGATGCTTATGAACAAATAAGCCATTAAATAATTTGTCAAATAAATCTTTACTATTTATATCATAATAATAATACATCATGCTAGTAAATAGACTTTTTCCAAATCTACCTGGTCTTAAATAAAATAATGTTTTACCTGCATTTTCTAATTTTTCTAAGTACATTGTTTTATCTATATATAGATAATTTTCTAATATTAAATCTTGATAATTTATAATTCCATATGGTATCTTCTTCATTACTTAAGCCCTCTTTCTTTAAATTAATTATACTAAATAAATTTTTAAATGTCACTAGCTGGTTTTCTTTTAATATAATGAAAGACAAAATATAATATAGCACTTATAATAACTAAAAAGTAAAAATTAAAACTTCTTAGTAAAAGCATTCCCGATAAAGCAAGACTTTCCCCATAAAGCATATTATTAACGCTTAATAATAATCCTTCATTAATCATAACGCCTCCAGGTGTTGGCATTAAATCAGAACCTAGAGTTACACATACTTGAAATGCCATAATTAACAAAATTCCATACTCATTTAAACCAAAAGCTTTATAAACCGTATAACTTGCTAATAATAAAGATATTCTTTGAGAGAATAAAATAATAAATGATTCAATTACTAATTTAGGTTTTTCTTTAGTTATTTTTGAACATGATTGATATTCTTTTAAAGATTTAGCTAATTTCTTTTTTAATTTATCTTTATTTTTAATTAATTTAAGATGCTCAATTAAAAAGTTACTTAATTTTAATAATAGATTAGCTATTTTTTTAGAATAAATTAAAGCGGCAAATAATAAAATAACTAAAATTGTCGTAATATAACCTAAAATAACTACCCAATTATAAAAAGGATTAATATTAAATATTTCTTTATTGAAGATGATAAAAAAGATGGTAGCTATAAAAATAAGAACTATTCGATTCATCATTGTATTAAATAAAACTAAAACACTACTAGACTGATAACTTATTTTATCTTTTTTCATTTCAATCATTTGCACAGGTTGACCACCCATATTACTTGGCGTAATAGCTGAAAAATAAATTTCGGTAAAAATATAACCAAAGGTATGATAAAAACTTACTTTTGAACCAAAATACCATAAAATTCTTTTCAAAAATAAACTGCCAAAAAAGACATAGCCAAAAACACATAAAATTGTTAAAAAGACAAAAAACGGATTAGTATTTTTAATTGATTCAATTAAAAGATTAAAATCACAACCTTTTAAAACAAAAACATAAGTTAAAATTATTAAGACAACAAATAATATTGCTGATAAAACGTACTTTTTCATATCTCTCACAAAATAAGTATAAAGGTTATTTGAAATTATTGCAATAAAAAAAGCCTAATTATAGACTTTATTGTTTCCTTCTTGGTGTCCCCTTAGGGATTCGAACCCTAGACCCACTGATTAAGAGTCAGTTGCTCTACCAACTGAGCTAAGGAGACATATATGGCGGAGTGAGAGAGATTTGAACTCTCGCGCCAGTTGCCCGACCTACACCCTTAGCAGGGGCGCCTCTTCAGCCTCTTGAGTATCACTCCATTACCAAGGTCACAAGTAAATTTTACTATAAAAACCTTGGATAGTCAATAACGAATTTTTGCCGAATTTATTTGACATTTTTAAGAATATCTCGGGCGGCAATTAATCCTGTTGCCGCAGCAGCAACAATATTTCCAGCCTTTCCTGCTCCATCACCAACAAAATAAATATTTTCATCTAAAACTTTCATTTGGTTATTAGTTTCGATTTCATTACTAAAGAACTTAATTTCAGGTCCATATAATAAAGTTTCACCATTATTAACACCAGGTATTATTTTATCTAAAGTTTCTAAACCTTCTAAAATATTTTTTAAAATTCGATGTGGTAAAACTAAAGCTAAATCACCTGCTACAACGTCTTTTAAGGTTGGTTCAATAAAACCTTTATTAATCCGGTGCATAGTACTTCTTCTTCCTCTTTTTAAATCTTGAAGACTTTGAATAATTGGTTTACCATCTCCTAAAGTATTAGCAATTTTAGCAATACTTTCGCCATATTCTCTAGTATTAGTTATTGGTTCTGTTAAATTAACTTTAGATATAAAAGCAAAATTAGAATTTTTAGATTTAATATCTTTTAAGGCATGACCATTAACACAGATATAACCATTATAATTTTCTTTAGCAACAAAACCCCCAGGATTAGTACAAAAAGTTCTTATCTCATCATTATATGTATTAGTTTTAATAAAGATTGTAGGATCATAAATAATATCAGTAATAGGATCAAGTATTTCTTTTCGAACCTCAACTCTTACTCCTATTTCAATACTTTTAGATGTATAAGGAATATTGTGTTTTTCAGCATAATTTTGAACCCATTTAGCCCCAGTCCTTCCCGGTGCTACAATAACATATTTAGAACTTACAAATTCTTCATTTTTAAAAATAACTTTAAAGGTTTCATCTTCTTGCATTACAATATCAATAACTTCAGTACTTTCTTTAACTTCAACATTTTGTTTTTTTAAGTAATTAGTAAATTCTTCAATATAAGAAGGTAATTTATCACTACCTAAATGTTTTTGTTTAATAACTAAAAGATTAGCCCCTACTCTAGCAATTTTCTCTTCAATTTTTTTAGTTTCATCCATATTAGTAGGATATATAGTTGAATCCATTTTAAATTTATTGAATATTTTTTCAGTATCATCAATTAAATCATATGCTTCATTAATTGGCATATATTTAAATAAATCAGTCTTACCTAACTTAGGAATAAAATTTAATTTACCATCCGAAAAAGTTCCAGCTCCTCCAAAACCAGATAAGATTTGACAAGGATTACAATTAGAACATATCTTAGTTTTATTCATTGGACATACTCGATTATTAGCAAATCTTCCTTTATCAAGTAATAAAACTTTTAAATTTTTATTTTTAGTTATTAATTCATAAGCTGCAAATAATCCAGCAGGTCCTGCTCCAACAATTACAACGTCGTACATATAACACCTCTCCATTTCAATAATATTTTATCATTAAAATGGCATTAAAAAAAGTGATAAATTAAATACCACTTTGAGTTAATTGAAATGGATTATCTATAGTTCCATATTCTTGTTCCGGATGAGGATTAGGAGTTATTTTAACAGAAGATTTTAAGTATAAGGTTGGCCAAATTCCATACGCATAATATGTGCTACTACCATTGTTTATAAATCCTGATGAATTTATACTAAATATAGAAGATTCAGAATTATTTGGTGATAAAGTCCATAGACTATTATTTGATTTTAGCCAATTATTTGTTCCACAATTATTCTCCTTATAATTTGAAAGATTTTTTGTTAAACAATTATTTCTTACTTCACCTCCTACGGCATAACCAAAGTCACTTGGATAAATTAAACCTATTCCATTATGTTTCCCGCTTTCATCTGTTTCATTTGACCATTCTGCTGGATATGTGTTACCATTTCCTGTGTTTATTCCCCGTTCTTTTTCATAAAATTGATTTGCTATTATACTTGAAGTACTCCATCCTCCTATATTCCATATCACTTCATTATCTATTAAACTTCTTGCAGTATCATCAAAGCCTTTTGGTAATTCCATTCCTGTATTAAAATCACATGTATTTTGATATGCAGTATTATCTGTTCCTATATAGCATTCCCCTAACTCACTTTCAAAGTAGATTCCATTTAACATATCTTTTAATTTACTTGTAGTCCAATTGTTTATATAAGGATAATTAATACTGTCCCATGCATAGTTGCCAAAGTTATTTTGCTCTTTTACCCCATCTGTTCTCACTATTTTTATTCTTTGTTCAACATTTTCAACATTTTTGACATTTACTAAACCTATTACTCGCCAAATTTCATTATTAAATGACACATAATTGTTTGGATTAGCCCCTGCATATCGGTATTCTGTTTTATTCCATTCTTCACTTATTTCACTTACATCATGACTTACCGCATATAATCCATCTCCACTTTCAACAACTGGTACTTTTAATCCATTCAAATTAGCAGTTGGTTCTTCTTTATATCCTGCACTTAAGGTTATCTTTCCTTTCCAAGTCGCATTCATATTGGCATCTACCATTGGGGTATTTGGATCCATATAAAGTAATAAATTAAAACTCTTGGTTTCTCTTTTTTGTAAAACAAAATTGTATAACTCATAAGCATGTAATGAATTACTTATTACTTTATTTTCATCATTATACATACTTTCATTTAATTTTTTTTCACTATTTAAATTATTGTGATAATCTGTTTCATATAGTATTGCATCTATATATTCATCTTGTAATTGTTTATCTGTTCCTGCATTTAAACTTTCCAAATTTATTGTGGCAGTAGCTAAATCATCACAAGTATTTTCTATCGTAAAATGATATGGGGTTGCTTTACTTAAAAAGTTTTCTAACTCTTCTGGTTTCAATGGATAAGCTTTATTAAGTGTTATGTCATTTTCTCCAGTAAAATTAATATTTAAGCATGCTGTATTTACCACATTCTCGCCTGTTTGCTCTCTTGTTAATATCCAATAAGCATATGTTAGTCCTATTGTAATTAAACAAGCTCCTATTATTCCTATTAAAACCATCATAAAAGTTTTATTTTCTTTTTTATCTTCCATAATATCCCAACTTTCTATAATAATCATAACACATTTTGAGGCTGTGTATTAGAATAGTGGTGTTAAAAGTATAGAAATAAAATAAATAGTGCGATATAATTAAGTTGCTAAAATTG
>CANQIN010000070.1 GCA_947623995.1 uncultured Bacilli bacterium
CAAAAACATTAAAATGGCTACCCAGGTAGGATTCGAACCTACGAAATGATGGGGTCAGAGCCCATTGCCTTACCACTTGGCGACTGGGTAATATAAAACTCGAACTAAAAGTTCAAGTTGTTTAACAAATATTGGTGCAGGCGAAGGGACTTGAACCCCCATGGATTGCTCCGCTAGATCCTAAGTCTAGTGCGTCTACCAATTTCGCCACGCCTGCAAATATAAATGGTGGACCTCATAGGACTCGAACCTATGACCGACCGGTTATGAGCCGGTTGCTCTAACCAACTGAGCTAGAGGTCCATTGACTTAAACATTGTACCATACAATATTTTGAAAAACAAGCCCCTTTTATTGCAATGAATATGCAAAAATTAAATACCCATTTCTAAAAAAATATATGCTTTTAAATTGATTTTAATCTAATAAAAATGTATAATTTAAAAAGGTGGTTTGGATGGAAGAATATTTTAATAAAAATGAATTTACTAGTTTATTTTTTGCATTACTATATAAAGAGGGAATAACTAAAGTAAATAAAAATGAAATTTTAAAAAAATTATGTTATTACTATAATTTACCAGAATTTAAATGTCTATTTTATGATATTGGTTTATCATTTGGTTTTGATAAAATTGATATTAGTAAATCATTAGAAATTGAAGAAGAAATTAAAAATATTGTCGAAAATGATAATGATTTAATGTTAAAGTATCTTAATTATGATTATAAACATTTTTTAACTACAAAGAATAACGAGTGCTTGATTGCAATGAATTGTTTGGTTAAAGAATTTGTTTTACGATTAAAAATTGAAAGATTAAGCAGACATCCAATGAATATATATAATGATTGTGCTGATGGTTATTATAATATTTTCCAGGCTAAATATCAAAGTCAAAATGTTTATTGGCAATTAATTACTAATGGAACTACTAATATTTGTAATAAAATTGATTTTCAAGTAAATTTTGCTGAAAATCCATTAGAAGAAAATAGTAAAATTCCTTTAACTGATATTCTTAGTTATAAAATTGAAGTTAATAATGCTAGTTATACTATATTAAAGGGAATGAGTGATGATAAGATTGGTAGAATAAAAGTTTTTACGAAAATTACTGATGAAGAAAAATTGCGAAAAATAAATGAGTATGCAAATGATAAAGAAATCCTTTTACATGCTAATAAAGAAGGAATTAGAAGATTACATTTATAAAGCATATATTTAAAAATTAGACATATATTAAATTAGTTCAACTTGATTTTTTTGCTGTTTATGATACAATGGTATAGTCCGAGGTGAAAATAATAAATGAATACCAATAAGGAAAATGAATTTGAAAATATAATACATGATATAATTAGTAATAATAATTTTAGTGATTTACAAAATGAACTTCATCATGGAATTAGCAGATATCATCATTGCTTAAGGGTCGCTAAAGGTACTTATTATATTACTAAAAAATTAAATATGGATTATGAAAGAGCAACAAGAGCAGCTCTTTTACATGATTTTTTTAAAGATAGTGATACAACAAATTACAATGCTAAAGAAACCTTTAAAATTCATCCTGATATAGCTTTAGAAAATGCTAAAAAATATTTTGATTTAGATTATAAACAAGAAAATATTATCGCGTCTCATATGTTTCCAGTATGTAAAACAATGCCTAAATATAAAGAATCATGGATTACTTCTTTTGTAGATAAAGGAGTAGCTTTATATGAAATGTATCGTTTTAAAGCAAGCTTAGTAATGGGAATATGGATTATATTTATATTTAATATGATTTCAATTCAAAGATAATTGGTTTTGTACCAATTTTTTTAATTTATGATATACTCATGGTAGAAAGTGTGGGAAGTTTATGAAGAAGAAATTAATTATTGTAGTAGGGGTTTTAGTTTTAATTGTGGGAAGTATATTTATTGTTAAAAAAGTTTTCTTTAAAAAAGATTTAAAAGAAACTAAAGATGTTTATGTAGTTCCTACTATGCAAGATGAGATTGCTAAAGATGCAAGTTGGTGTGCAACTTTTGAACTTGTTTGGAATGATATGAAAAATGAAGTTGTTAAAAAAGATGTTGTTTTTACTCCCCAAGAAGAATTTGCTAAAAATCTTAATAAAGAAGAATTTACCGAAGATATGTTATCGGATGAATATTATTATAAAGCTTATGGTTTAAAAACTCTTGATTTAAAAAAACAAATTGAAAAAGGTATTAAAGAAAAATTTAATCAAACTAGTGATATTTTAGATAATTTTGATTGGAGTGAAGATGCTTTAGATGATCCAAATAATTCAGAGATTGATAGATATTTCTTTTATACGATGTTATATCGAGAATTTGAATTTTTAAATAAATTTGATAAATTAGAAAATAGTAGTTTTGGAAAATTTAATGATATTAAATATTTTGGTATAGATAAAAATACTAAAGAAGAAGTAAAAGACCAAGTAGAAGTATTGTATTATAATTCTAAAGATGATTTTGCTATTATGATAAATACTAAAAATAATGATGAAGTAATTTTAAATAAAAATCCTAAAGGTAATAATTTTAAAAAAATATATGATAATATTGAAAATTTAAAAAATAGATATAATGGAAATAATAGTTTAAATGATAGTGATGAGTTAAAAGTTCCTTATCTAGATTTTAAAGTTATTAGAGACTATACCGAATTAGAAAACAAAAAATTTCCTACTTATAATGGGGTTGGAGAAATAATGAAGGCTATTCAAAGTATTGAATTTTCTTTAGATGAAAAAGGTGGCAAGATTAAAAGTGAAGCTGGTATTGATATGGAAAATTATGCATCTGCTGTTGAAGATGAAACTCGTTATTTTTACTTAGATGATACCTTTGCAATCTTTTTAAGAGAAAAAGGTAAAGATATGCCATACTTTGCGGGAAGAATTGAAGATATTACTAAATTTCAACAATAGAATTCTTAAAACTCCAGGAATTCTTTTTTTGTTGTATTAGATAGATGTTTTTGATATAATTGAGAGGAAGATAAAGAATAGAAAGGTCACAAGTAATGGAAAAGAAGATTGGCAAAAGTTTATGTATTTTTTCTTCTAAAGGTGGAGTTGGTAAAACAATTACAACTTTAAACTTAGCAGGTGTTTTTGAAGTTATGGGAAAACGCGTTTTAATTGTTGACCTTGATTTATCTGGGGGACAGATTGCTTTATCTCTAAATAAACCTTATGAAAAAACTATTTATAATTTTGCAATGGATTATATGAATAATCGTTATCATAGTTTTTTAGATTATGTTACTAAATATGATGATCATATTGATTTTTTAGCTTGTCCAAAAGATCCAAGGCAAGCTAATAAAATTGCGTCTAAATATATTGAAATAATGCTTGATAAAGCTGTTTACTATTACGATGTTGTGCTAATAGATACTCATCATGTTTTAAATGAAACTAATTTAGTTTTACTTGATAAAACTGATTCTATTTTATTTGTAATGAATAATGATCCATTTGATGTTAAAAATATGAAAAGTTTAATGGCTATTTTTAAAGATTTAAATAAAACTAATTATAAAATATTATTAAATGATTCTAGAGATCCAATTAAAAAATATTTTTCTCTTTATGATATAACTAGTATTTTAAAAAGTGAAATTAATTATTTTATTAGTAGTGAATTTTATGTTAAAAATATTGATCAATATATTATGAATGGTGAAATAATTACTCTACATCCTAAAGCTTCAAGTATTTTTAATAAAGATTTTGCAGTTTTAACGAAAGTTGCTACTGATTTTGTTAAAGAAGGTGAAGAGTCATGAGTAAAAGTTTAGTTGAAGCATTTAATATTAAAAGAAAAAGTGCAGATTTAAGTGAAGTAAGTGATTATGAAATCTTTGCTGATAAAGAATTACTTGAACAATTAAGATTAAAAATTATGGGTAATTTAACGGAAAGAGAAGTTTTAACTGATGAACCCGCTACTGATTTTATTGATGTGGAAATAGAAAATGCTACTGAAGGATATGATTTAACTAATGAAGAACGTAATCACTTAAGACATTTAATTGAAAATGAACTTAATGGTTATGGACCTTTAACCGAATTACTTCAAGATAAAAATATTACAGAAATAATGGTTAATAATCCTAAAGAAATATATATTGAAATTGATGGGAAAATAATGAAAGATGATTCAGTATCTTTTATTAATAATGACCATATTATTAGGTCAATTAATAAAATGTTAAGTGATTCAGGAAGTGTTATTGATCTTTCTAAGCCAATTATTGATGCTAGACTAAAAGATGGGTCAAGAATTTATGGTATTTTACCGCCTTTAGCTGTTAATGGACCAATGCTTACAATTCATAAATTTAAAAAAGAAGCTTCTAATATTGAAGATTTTATTAGAATGGGAAGTTTAACAACTTATATGGCTAACTTTTTAGCGGCTTGTGTTAAAGCTAAATGTAATATTTTAATATCTGGTAGTTCATCTTCTGGTGGAACAACGCTACTTGGAGCATTATGTAATTTAATAGATGATGAAGAGCGGATTATAACTGTAGAAGATATTGCTGAATTAAAGATAGCTAAAAAACATGTTATTAGTTTAGAAAGTAAATCTACTAATTATAATATTAGTTTAAAAGATTTAATTAAAAGTGCCGTTAGAATGAGACCTGATAGATTAATAGTAGGAGAAATTATTGGTGATGAAGCTTTTCAATTATTACAAGTGATGAATTCTGGAAATGATGGGGCAATGAGTGTTATTCATGCTTTAGGCGTAAAAGATGCTATTAAAAGATTAGAAACTTTAGTATTAATGAATGGTTTAAATATTCCTTTAAATGTTATAAGAGAATATATTTTAAGCGCTATTGATATTGTGGTTAATATTGAAAGACTTAGTGATGGAAAAAGAAAAGTAACATCAATTTGTGAATTAAAATTAGACAATAATGGGGAAATAATTCCTAATGAAATATTTGCCTTTAGACAAAATGGTATGACTGAAAGTAAAGAAGTAATTGGGGAATATATTATGAGTAAAGATAAAAACTTTAAAGTCTTAAATAGATTAAAAAATGCGGGAATAGATATTAATGAAATAATAAAATGAGAGGAGGTATATCATGCAAGCCTTAATAATAACTCAATCAATAATGATGATATTACTTATTGTTGTTATTATCTTTTTAATTAGGCAAAGAAGAGTAGCTAAATTTGAAAAAAAATTTTCTTATTTTGCCTTAAATAATAATAACGTAAATGATGTTTCCATAAGTGATTCGCTTGCAAGTGATACTCTTTCATTATTAAGAAGAATAAGTAATAATTTAAGTAAAATAAATTTATTTAAAAAATGGAGTAATAATTTTAATAAATATTCAATTTTTAGTAATAATTCTAAATTAAATACTGCTGATTTTTTAACTTTAAAATTTATATTAGCTATTTATTTTATCATTTTTTTAATTTTAGTAGATATTTTTAGAGGTTTAAATATTACTATTTTTCATTATCTTTTTTTCTTTATTTTAGTTTTTACTATACCTAATATCTTTTTACTTTTATTTAACAGTTTAAGAAATAATGAATTAAAAAATAATGTTACGAAAATAATTAATATGTTTGCTAATGAAATAGTTCATAATGATAATATTTTAGAAATAATTAATAATATTAAATTAGAAGTATCTGGACCAATGGTTGATGAATTATCTTTATTAGAAACCGATATTATTAATGGTTTATCTTTAGAACAAGCAATTTACAGAATGTATGAGCGGACTCATATTAAAGAATTAGAAGAAGTAGCTAATTATTTAAGAATTATAACAAAGACAACAGGAAGTAAAAAACAAGCCTTTAAATATTTAAATGAAAGAATCAATATGCGCAATAAAAGAAGAGAAGATAATCGCATTTACTATACTTTAGCGTATGTTATAGCTTCTTTTTGTTTATTAATTCCTTTAGTTAGTTTTGGATTATATCTCTATATTTTTCCGGATAATTCTCATGTTTTAACTAGTAATATTTTAGGTTATATGAATTTAATAATGTATTGGTTAGTATATATTCTTTATTATTTAATCCTAAGATTTATTATGGATGGTGGTAAAATATGAATGGAACGTATTTTGGAAAAAAACTATATAGGTTAAAATTAAGAACAAGAATAAGTAAAAAAATTAAGTTTTTAGGGCAAAAAAAACCTATTACACCTTATGAATTTTTAAATATAAGATTATTTATTTGTATTATAATTTTTATGGCTTCTTTATTTATTCCTAAATTTGGTTTTATAAT
>CANQIN010000071.1 GCA_947623995.1 uncultured Bacilli bacterium
CTATAAATTTCTCTAGTTATCAACTTTCATTTTTTAAAATTTCTATTTTTTCTATATTCTTAGGTCTGAATAGTTACCTAAGTTTTTTTAATTAATCTTTTAAAGCTGTAATTGGTATAACAATAACACCATCACTTCTAGTATAAACAGCATTAGATAAACCACAAATAACACACAAAGTTTTAGGTGGAATATCTCCTTTTTCTTTAATAATATTACTAACTTTAATTAAATTATTAGCTGCATCTTCAATTTGATTAGCCCCAAGTTTGATTTCAAATGCTGCATATTCACCATCATCAAATTCTACAACAGCATCAAATTTATTTCCAGAATAATCTTGATAATGAAATAAATTCCAATTATTTGCTAGAGCATATATTCTTAAATCTCTTTCAACCATTGCTTCAAAGAAAAAACCAAAAGTAAGTAAATCATTAATACACTTGTCCACAGTCATATTAAGTAATGATGTAGCAATCGATGGATCAACAAAATGTCTTTTCTGGGATTGTTTTACTCTCATACTACTTCGAATATTAGAATTAAATGGTAATTGATTTTCAATTAAATATAATTTACTTAAATCTTCTAAATATAAAGTTATAGTCTTAATATCTATATCTTCATTATTTAAACCTTTTATATCATCTTTTAATTTAGCAACACTAGTAGTTGTTGATTCATTTCTGGCAAGACTTCTTAATAATAACATTACTTTATTTAAATCACGTTTTTTATTACTTATTCGGTCTATATCTGTATTAATTATTTCTTTAACATATTCTTTAGGTAATTTAATTGCCTCATCAAAAGGGATATTAATACTTCCTGGAAAACCGCCTCTTAAAACTAATTTAATAATATCTTTTAAATTTATTTCACGAGTTTTTTTACTTTCAACTTTATTATTATAAATATCTTTTAAAGATACATCACCAGAAGAATCACCTGATTCATATAAACTCATAGGATACATTTTTAACTTTTTTATTCTTCCAGCACCTGAATGTTTAATTTTAGCTTTTTCATTTTCACTTAATACCGTAGAACCAGTTAAAATATATTTACCCTTTACTCCATCTTCATCACATTTATATCTTGTTGCATCCCAAATTTCTGGAACTTCTTGCCACTCATCAATTAGTCTTGGAGTACTCCCTTCAAATATCAAAGATATATCTGTTTCGGCTAATCGTTTATTTTGATAATTACCATTAGGATCCATAAGTAGAAATTCGCTATTAGAGTGCTTTCTTCCAGCCCATGTTTTTCCTATCCACTTAGCTCCAACAATATTTATAGCCCCATATGCTTTTAAACTACTTTCAATTTGTTTATCAATTAATCTAGGTTTATACATAGACATATTATCAGCTCCTTATCCATATTGTACTATATTTTCTAAAAAAAATTTATTTAATTGGATGATTTTTTAAAATTTTATTGGAATATTTTTTAACATTCTAACGGATGATTTTTTTAGATTTCATTGGATGATTTTTAAAGAAAAAATTTTATGCCAAAATAAAAAAAGCAAAATTTGCTTTTTAAGTTTTTTACGCAGCTCTAACAGAAATAGTACCACTAAGTTCAGCATTCATAGATGTATTTTGGTCTCCTTTAGTATCAGTAAATTCAACTACAACATAGTAATATTTAGTTACACTATGGCTAGCACCAACATCTTGGATGTCATCTTTTACTAAAACTAAATCTTTTTGAGCATCTCCGGCTAATTTAATAGGTTCTTTAGTTATTTTTGTAGCACCAAGGCTTTCTAATTCTGCTTCTGATTTAGAACATGTTTCAGAAAAACGAACTTCATTTCCTTCTTGAACAGTATCAGAATGAGTACATCCAAAATAATCTTTTAAATCTAAATCCTCATCAGCACGATATACATTTACTTGAATTTCATCTTTTTGAAAACCATTAGTTTCAACATTGTAAATGATTTCAAAACTTGTATCTGTTGATTGTTCTTCACCACTATTGCTTACTTTAACACTTAAACCAGCAACTTCTTTATGTCCAGGATATACACCAGTAGCTGTAAATTTTCCAGCGGCATTTTCCACATTTCCAACAACAGTTGTACTAGCTACACTAGCAGCAGTAATAGAAGTCTTACCAGCATCACCATCACCAGTTCTTTCATCTTTAACAGTTGCAGTAAAGAAGGCAAATGTTGCGCCAACCATTGCTACTAACAAAGTTGCAGCAGCAATAACTGTTAATAAAACCATATTTTTCCTTTCCATACTTTTTCTATTCTCCTCTCTAGTATAAATATATCATTAAAATTTTAGCATTTCAATTATTTTTTATAGCAATTATGTAATAAAAGTGTAAACAAATAAAAAAGCAACGATTAAGCTGCTTTAACATTTATTGTTCCATCTAATGTTGCATTCATAGAGTCATTTTGAGATAAACCAGTTTCTTTAAATTCTACTACAACATAATAGTAAACAGTTTTAGCACTTCCTTTCCCTTCAGCTGTAATTGTATCTGTAGTAAGTACTAAATCTTTTGAACTACCTTTTTTAAGTTTAACTGGTTCACTAGTTAATTTTGTCAAATGAACATCATTTTCTAAACTAGCTAAATCTTTAGTACAAGTTTCATTAAAACGTACTTCATTTGTTTCTTCTTGTGGAGTAGCTTGATGAGTACAGCCAAAATAGTCAGGAACAATTTCAGTTGCTTCACTATCTTCCTTTTTATAAACTGATACTTCAATTTCATCATTCGCAAAAGTATTATTTGTTACGTTGTAAACAATATCAATTTTTGTATCAGATTTTTCTTGTTCTCCACCATTTGTAGCAGTTACACTTAAGCCAGCAATTTCTTTATGTCCTGGATATACTCCTGAAGCTGTAAATTTTCCAACATCGCCAGAAACATTTCCAACAACAGTTGTACTAGCAACACTTCCAGCAGTTATGCTTGTTTTACCATTTTCATCACCTTCAGTTCTTTCATCTTTTACCGTTGCTGTGAAGAACGCAAAAGTAGCACCAACAACAGCTACTAATAATGTTGCTAAAGCTATTACTGTTAATAAAACAACATTTTTCTTTTCCATATTTTTTGTTATCCTCCTCTATTGTAAATATTATCATTTAAATTTTAGTTTTTCAATTACATTTTAACTTTAAAGTGTAAATAGGCAAAGAAAAAACAGCTTTATTAAGCTGCTTCAACAGAAACTGTTCCTTCTAATTTAGCGTTCATAGATGCATTTTGAGATTTGTCAGTATCTTTAAATTCAACAACTACATAATAGTAAACATTTGTTGTTGTACTAGCACCTGCAGCTTCAATTGAATCAGTAACTAAGATTTTCTTTTCTTTGCTTCCTGATAATTTTACAGGTTGTGTAGTTAATTTTTTAGTTCCTTGTCCTAAACTAGTTAAAGAATCAACTTCTTTAGTACATGTTTCAGAAAAATGTTTTTCGTTTTCATCACCATTAGGTGTGACTGTATGACTACATTCAAAGTAATTTTCACTTAATTCTAAATCACTAGTAGCTCTAAAAACATTTACTTCAATTTCATCAGCTTGGAAACCATTATTAGTTACATCATAAACAATGTTAACTTTAGTATTAGTTGTTATTTCTTGTTCTCCGCTATTACTAACAGAAACTTTCATACCTGCAACTTCTCTATGTCCTGGATATACATCATTAGCTGTAAATTTACCAATAGAAGTTTCAGGATTACTTACAATAGTTGTACTTGCTACACTACCAGCAGTAACAGAAGTTTTACCTTCTCCACTTTCAGTACCTCTGGTATCTTGAACAGTTGCCGTAAAGTAAGCAAAGGTTGCTCCTACAACAGCTACTAATAATGTTGCAACAGCAATAACTGTTAACAAAACCATATTTTTCTTTTCCATATCTTTCTTGTTCTCCTCTCTATTATAAATATTAACATTTAATACTTAATTTTTCAATTATTTTTTAGGCATAAAAAAGAACAAGCACTAAACACTTATTCTAATTTTAAAAAATTATGCAGCTTCAACAGTAATTTTACCATCTAATGAAGCATTCATAGAGTCATTTTGAGGTTGATCAGTATCTTTAAATTGAACCACAACATAATAGTAAACAGTCTTAGATTGACTAGTTCCAGAAGCTTCAATTGTATCAGTAACTAAAGTTTTCTTTTCTTTGCTTCCTGATAATTTTACAGGTTGTGTAGTTAATTTTTCAGTATTACTACCTAATTCAGTTAAAGAATCGATTGTTTTAGTACATGTTTCAGAAAAATGTTGTTCATTTTCAACACCATCAGGTGTAACTGTATGACTACATCCAAAGTAATTTTCAGTTATTTCTAAATCACTGTCAGATCTAAAAACATCTACTTCAATTTCATCAGCTTGGAAACCATTAGTAGTTACATCATAAACAATGTTTACTTTAGTATTAGATGTTGTTTGTTCTTCACCATTAGTAACAGCAACTTTCATACCTGCAACTTCTCTATGTCCTGGATATACATCACTAGCTGTAAATTTGCCAATAGCTGTATCAGGATTACTTACAATAGTTTTACTTGCTACACTACCAGCAGTAACAGAAGTTTTTCCTGCCCCTTCATCAGTACTTCTTGTATCTTGAACAGTAGCCGTAAAGTACGCAAAGGTTGCTCCTACAACAGCTACTAATAAAGTTGCAACAGCAATAACTGTTAACAAAACCATATTCTTCTTTTCCATATCTTTTTGTTCTCCTCTCTATTATAAATAGTAACATTTAATACCTAATTTTTCAATTGTTTTTTAGGCATAAAAAAGAACAAGTTTTTAAAACTTATTCTAATTAACAATTTGATTATGCTGCAGCAACAGAAATAGTTCCTTGTAACTCGGCATTCATAGATTCATTTTGAGCAGTGTCACCTTCAGCATTAGCTGATTGTTTTTCGTTAACAAATTCTAAAACAACATAATAATAAACTTTTTTTGAACTGTTAGATCCAGCTTCAATTGTATCTTCAAATGTAATTGAATCACTACCATTGTTAACATATTGTTCATTGCCAACTTTAGATAATTTTCCATCACTTACTAAATCTGCATAACTTTTTTGACATTCTTCATAAAATTTTGTTGTTCCTTCTGCAGGCGTCTCTCCATCAACATAATCATCTTGAGTTGTTAAAGCTGTTTTATGTTCACATTTAAAATAGTCATTACCAGTTCCTGCTTCATTTTGAGTTATTTGATCAAAAGAATTATCGCCTCTATATAAAGTTACTTTAATTTCATCTGATTGGAAATCATTTTTAGTAACATCATATTTAATAGCAATGTTAGTAACTGAGTCTTTATCACCAGCTTCATTATTAGCTTCAACTGATAAACCAGCTACTTCCATATGTCCTGGATAAATACCTGTAGCACTAAATTTTCCAGCAGTACTAGGAATATTCGCAACAATCGTTTTGTTAGCAACACTTCCAGCTGTAATAGAAGTTTTACCTTCATCTCCTTCTCCACCAGGATTTCTTGTGTCTTGTACAGTTGCTGTAAAGAACGCAAAGGTTGCACCAACCATAGCTACTAATAATGTTGCAGCTCCAATTACTGTTAACAAAATCATATTTTTTCTTTCCATATCTTTTTTGTTCTCCTCTCTAGTATAAATTTATCAAACTAAAAATTTCATTTCAATATCTTTTCATTACTTTTTTAAAATATTTTTTAACGGGAAGTTAAAAAAATCCACAATTAAAGGGCTTTACAACAATTTCTTTATTGACACTATTTGTCGCATTTTATTTTTTCTTATATCTAATTGAAATTAATCAATGTTTATAGTATAATCACATTAGCAAACACTTGTGAAGGAGGATATTATGTTAGAAAACAGTAATAAATATTTTGAAGTATTAAATGATATTAAAAGAACTTTAATAACATCTAGGAATAAAATAATTCTAAATGCTAA
>CANQIN010000072.1 GCA_947623995.1 uncultured Bacilli bacterium
ATTATTATTGTTATTAGAACTCTTTTCTGGCTTTTTAGCAACCGTTACAGTTATTGAGGTTCCGCCAACTATTCTAGTTCCTTTTGCCCGACTTTGTTTTAAAACAACGCCAGGATTTTTACTTGATGTTTCTTCTTCAACTTTAGTTACTTTAACATCATATTTTTCTAAGAATGCGACAACATCATCATAAGTATAACTACCATTAGTAAAGTCTGGATATTTATCGACTTCAGGAATATATAAAGTTACATAATCACCTTTACTAACTTTTTCGTTTTCTAAAGGACTTTGTTCAATGATAATGTTTTCTTCAGCTGTACTTTTCGCATCTTTTTTCTCAATTATAACTTGAACCCCTAAAGCTTCTAACTTACCTTTTATTTCTAAGTAATTTTGCCCAACATAATTTTCTAAAGTAACTTTGGCATCCCCTTCACTAACAAATAAAGTTACTTGGGTACCTTTAGTTCTTTTAGTGCCCGCTAAAGGACTTGTTTTAACAATATTACCAAAAGGTATTTCATCTGATGAAGCTGGTTGTTGGTCGGTTGCAACATTAAATCCGGCATCTTGTAACGTCTTAATGGCTTCTTCAACAGTTTGATTAGTAACATCAGGAATTAAAATTTCTTTATTTGTCGTTAAAGCTGGGACTAATAATACAACTGTTGTAATGGCTACGACTAAAAAGGTAAAAATAGACGCTAAAATGATGATAATTTTATTATCTTTCTTTAAATCATTTTGGGTTATTTGTCTGGCAATAATCTCATCTTCTTCATTAACATCGTCTTTTTTCTTTTCTTCAGGTTTAGCATTTTTTAAAATCTTGGTTATTTTGGTGTCATCGATGTTTTCTGGATATGGAAGTTCAATTTTTGGTTCTTTTGCTCTTGATTCATCTAGACAAGTCATTAAATCATTATGCATTTCTCGAGCATCAGCATAACGATTTTTCGGATTTTTAGCAGTCGCCCGGATAATAATGTTTTCAATACTTTGAGGTAAAGATGGAATTTCATCTTTAATAGACGGTAAAGGTTCTTTTAAATGCTTTAAAGCAATTTCAACGGCATTATCACCTTTATAAGGAAGTTTACCAGCTAAAAGCTCATACATCACAATTCCCATGGAATAAATATCACTTTGTAAACTTGAACCTTTCCCACTTGCTTGTTCAGGCGGAAGATAATGAACACTTCCCATTACCGAATTAGTCTGCGTTAATTGGGTAGCATTCATTGCCATTGATATCCCAAAGTCAGTTATTTTAACTAATCCATTTTCTAAAATCATAATATTTTGAGGTTTAATATCACGATGAATTATATACGAGTCATGAGCAACACTCATCCCATCTGTTATCTGTAGCATGATATCAATTACTTCACTAACGGTTAGTTTACCTCGTTTTTTAATTAAGTCTTTTAAATGGCGTCCTTCAATATATTCCATAACAATATAATACATACCATGGTCTTCACCAACATCATAAACTTCAACAATATTAGGATGAGTTAGACTACTTGCTGATAAAGCTTCTCTTTGAAAACGTCTAACAAATTTTTCATCTCCAGATAAATCACCACGTAAAATCTTAACCGCTACATCACGGTCTAAAATAGTATCATAAGCAAGATAAACATTAGCCATTCCACCTTCACCAATTGATTTCATAATTTGGTATCGGTCGGAAATTTTCTGACCTTTCATTATCATAAGTCCCACCCACTTTTCATATCTAAAATTGCAATGGAAATATTATCAGTTCCACCACGCATATTACATTTTCTAATTAATTTTTCAACCATTTGTTCAACAGTTAAATCTTCATTTAAAACTTTTTCAATTTGTTCAACACTAAGCATGTTAGTTAAGCCATCACTACAAAGCAATATACCATCAACACTTGTATCAACATCTATTAAATCAAGTTCGCACTTATCAGCAGCACCTAAAGCTTTCATTAAAACGTTTTTCTTAGGATGATTTTTAGCTTCTTCGGCAGTTAAATTTCCTGCTTCAACAAGCAGATTAACTAAAGTATGATCTTTGGTCATTTTATGTAATTTGCCATTTTTAATAACAAAACCAGAAGAATCACCAATATTACCAAATAATAAATAATCTTTAGTAAGTAAAGCAAGAACTAAAGTTGTTCCAAGTCCTTTAGAATCTTCATGAGTATTAGCATATTCTAAAATAGCTAAATTAATTTCGTTAACATTATCATTTAACCAATTAGCTGCATCCATTTTAGAACCAACACTACTCATATTTTTAAATCTAGTTCCTAAATGCGTAACAGCAAGACTTGAAGCAATCTCACCTGCCCGGTGTCCTCCCATTCCATCTGCTACTATTAATAAATATTCATCATTATTATTTTTTATAATTGTTACTGAATCTTCATTATGACTTCTTACTTTTCCAGCATCTGTCAAATAAAATGATTTCATTATTACACCTCTTTGCTTCGTAATTGACCACAAGCTGCACTTATTTTACTACCAAATTCTTTTCTTATTGTTACGTTAATTCCTTGTTTTTTTAAAGTATCATAAAATTTTAAAATTCTTTCTTTACTACTTTTCTTAAATTTTAGATGACTTGTTTCATTATAAGGAATAAGATTAACATAAACATTCATTCCTTTTAAAAGTTTGGCAAGCTCTATAGCACATTCTTGTGTATCGTTTACCATATTAAGCATAACATATTCTATTGTCACTCGTCTATTAGTAATTGCAATATATTCTT
The DNA here is from genome assembly GCA_947623995.1 of uncultured Bacilli bacterium. Classification (GTDB taxonomy): domain Bacteria; phylum Bacillota_I; class Bacilli_A; order RF39; family UBA660; genus Ventrenecus. Next base: position 2,764 of record CANQIN010000072.1, read on the forward strand.
TTAAAGTAGAAATTAAGTCGCTTATACTATACACTTTGTTGACAGGCATAAGCTCATTTCGTAAAGTATCATTAGGAGCATGTAAACTAATTGCCAAATTAATTTGAATATTTAATTTACTCAAATTTTTAATTTTCGGAATTAAACCACATGTCGATAAGGTAATGTGTCTAGCTCCAATAGCAATACCTTTAGGGTGATTAATAATCTTAATAAATTTAATGATATTATCATAATTATCTAAAGGTTCACCAATTCCCATAATGACAACTGATGAAATACGCATGCCTATTATTTCTTCAATAGCCATAATTTGTAAAACAATTTCATGAGGAAGTAAATTTCTTACTTTTTTTAAGCGACCAGACTCACAAAAAGCACAGCCCATATTACAACCAACTTCACTAGATACACAAACACTTAAACCATAATCATGTTTCATTAAAACAGCTTCAATAAATTCATTATCTTCTAATCTAAATAGATACTTTTCAGTTAAATTATCAACTTGTCTTTTTTTAACTTCTAATTTATCTAAACAATAATCTTTTTTTAATTGTTCTCTGACTTCTTTTTTTAAATTACTAAATTCATCAAAAGAAGTAGCTTTTTTCTCATAAAGCCATTCATAAACTTGTATAGCTTTAAATTTTTTCTCACCAATTGACTCAAAATATTTTTCTAAATCTTGGATGGTTTCTCCATAAATATTTCTCATCCTCTTCACCCTACCATTATTTTACTAAAAAAATACTCAAAAGTCATTAAAAAAATCTTAACAGCTTACTAATCAGAAATACAGCTTCTAATAAGATAAAGATCACCAATCATCCTAGTTTATTTATGACTTTTATTTAATCTATTTTAAATATAAACATAAAACGAAAAAAAGAGCAAAAGCTCTTTCTTTCCTCCGATATACCGTATATATTGGAATCACATTACATAGATTTTAGCAAAAAAATTACTTTTTGTCTATAATCTGTTTTTGACTCAATTCCGAAATAGTCGGGCTGTGACTCCGAAAAAGTCGAAACAATCACTTCGAAAAAGTCGTTATTTATTTAATTCTTTTAATTCATATAAAGTATTCATAGCCTCGATTGGAGTCATTCTAAGGGGATCTATTTCTTTTAATTTTTCTTTTACAGGATCAATTTGTTTACTTTCTTCAGGAAAATCCATCATTAATTGAATATTACTTTCCATTTTAGTTTTAGAATTAGTTTCATAAATAGATAATATTTTACTAGCATTATTAATTATTTCATCTGGAAGACCCGCTAATTTAGCAACTTGAATACCATAACTTTTTTCAATAGAACCTGGTTTTACTTTATGTAAGAATGTTAAGTTATCATTTTCTAAAAGCGCACTGACATGAACATTTTTAATACTTTGATATTCTTTTTCAATACTAGTTAATTCATGATAATGAGTCGAAAATAAAGTTTTACAACCAATATTTTTAGTAACATATTCTAATATAGCTTTAGCAAGACTCATACCATCATAAGTTGCCGTACCTCTTCCTAATTCATCAAATAAAATTAATGAATCTTTTGTGGCATTGCAAATAGCATTTTTACTTTCTTTCATTTCTACCATAAAAGTTGATTCGCCACTTACTAAATCATCACTTGCCCCAATTCTTGTAAATATTTTATCAATTATTGGTAAATTAGCTTTTTTAGCAGGTACAAAAGAACCCATCTGAGCCATAATGATGATAATTGCTAATTGTCTCATATAAGTAGATTTACCACTCATATTAGGTCCGGTAATTAAAAGAGTATTTATGGTTCGATCCATAATACAATCATTACTTACATATTCATGATTACTTACTTGTTCAATAACCGGATGTCTTCCCTCTTTAATCTCAATAATATGCTCATCATTTAAATTTGGTCTTACTAAATTATAAGCATCTGCACATACAGCTAAAGAAGTAATGGCATCTATCTCGGCAATAATATTAGCCGTATCTTTTAATTTTAATAAATCTTTACTAATAAAATCTTTAATTTCAAGAAATAAATTATATTCTAAATCAATAATCTTTTCTTCAGCATTTAAAATCAAGGCTTCTTTTTCTTTTAATTCTGGTGAAATAAATCTTTCAGCATTAGTAAGAGTTTGACGTCGCTCCCAATGCAAATCATCACTTATTTTACTAACTTGACCTTTACTTATTTCAATAAAATAACCAAATACTTTATTATAACCAACCTTTAAATTAGCAATACCACTTTCTTCTTTTAATTTATTTTCAAAATTAGCAATAAACTCTTTACCACCACTTCTAATCTTTTTTAACTCATCTAATTCTTCATTATATCCTTCTTTAATCATGTACCCTTCTTTAACTGTTACTGGTGGATTTAATGATATTGCTTTTTCTAATAATTCATATATTTCTTCATGCGTATTAATAGTTAAGTCAAAACCCAAATTAGTAATTATTTCTTTAATTTTTGGTAAAACTCCTAAACTAATTTTTAATTGTAATAAATCTCTTGCATTTAGTGACCCACAAGATATCTTGCCACATAATCTTTCAATATCATAAATTTTATATAAACAATCTCTTAATTCATCTTTTAAAATAAATTCACTATTTAATATTTCAATTTTATTATATCTTTCATTAATTAAATCTTTATTTTTTAACGGATTCATTAACCAATATTTTAATTTTCTTGAACCCATACTAGTTTTAGTTTTATCTAAAAGCCATAATAAAGAATAAGTTCGCTCTTTTAATCTTAAAGTTTCAACTAATTCTAAATTTCTAACGGTATGAATATCCATAACTAAATAATCATCAGGATAAATTATTTCAACTTTATTAAAATGTTCTAAGTTTTTTAATTCTTTAACTACTAAATAATATAATAAATGTTTAACCGCTAATACTAAATGTTCATCTTCTAAATCTTCATAAATATTTATATATTCATTTTCTAAATATTCATTAGATATAGATACTTCAAGACTATAATTACCTTTTAATAAAGATATTAATTCTAAATCATCATTATTTGCTAAAACTACTTCTAAAATATTTAGATTAAGAATGGTACTAATTAATTTTTCTTTTTGATGAGGCAAGACGCTTACATAAATAGAACCAGTTGATATATCCGCATAACATAAAGCATAGATATAATTAAAATCTAAGATACTAGCAAT
>CANQIN010000073.1 GCA_947623995.1 uncultured Bacilli bacterium
AAAAACTTCATTATGTGCATTAAATAAATCAAGTGGATATAAAACTTTTTTATCCTTTAAATCATAACCAAGTTCATTTGCTAAACGTAAATAATCATAGTATTCTACTATATCATTTTCATTAATTTTTAAATAATTATATAATTTTAAAATATTCATTTTTTTAATATTTAAGACATTTTCATAAGCTTCAATTGTATCTTCCATATAATTAATCATTTCCATATCTTTAATCTTACATAATTTTAAAGTTCGAAATTGCCAATAATCAAAATTATTTTCAATCATAAAGTCTAAATCATTTTTTATTAATAATTTAGCATCATTATCTTTTTTAATAAGATGAGGATTATCGAAGGCTAGAGAATAAAATTTATTTTTTATTAAATATTCAAAACTAGAATAATATAGTGGTATATAAGTTAAATTAGATAAATAAATATTTTTATTTTTTAAATAATCTCTAGCTTTCCAAATATTAGTATAACGATATATAGTATCTTTTAAAATATCTAAATTATCAGTATAAACTTTAGCAATATCATAGCAATCTAAATAAAAATCTAAATCATAATTAAAAAAATATTCTTCATATAAAAGGTTAGAATCAATTTCTTTAAAGAAGTAAATTTTATCATTTTCTTTTAAATTTATTAAACAATCTTTTAAAACATGATAAGCATTTTCAACACTTAAATAAATACTTCTAAAAGGATTATTAGTTAAGGGATTATCATAAGATACAAAAACACTAATTAAATAGATAATAACTTCTTTATCTACAACATCAAAAACAAAATAGTAATTTCTATATTTACATTTTTTTAATTTTTTAATATTTACTTCATTAAAATCAATATTTTTTATTAAATATTTTTTTTGACAATTCTTACAAAAATTTAATTCTAATTTATGAGCACATTTTGGACAATATAAATCATTTGTTTTATTATCTTTTAAAACAAATTTGTCACATTCCTCATAAAAAAAATCTTTAATATGTTTAGGTATATCATTTTCATCTAACCAATATTTAGGATTTTCTAATATTATATTTTCACTATCAATATTATATTTTAACTGTCTCATACTCTACTTCACTTACTTTTTTTCTTTTATTAAAGCAATAGTCTTATTATCAAATTTGCCATTGTAATATTTATCAATTACTTTTTTAAAAATTAAAATACTTTGGTCAGCATAATTAAATAAGGTCATACATGATTTAACTTTTAAGTCATCAGGATATCCAAGAATTTCTGTTGGATTATTTAGAATCTAAATTTAGTAAAGCGATAGTTATTTCTAGTAAATTATTTTTTAAATACTCATTTTGTAAATAAGCTTTTGCTTCTTCTAAATCATCGATACGATTTCGCTATAACCTAGACCTTTAATTTGAGGAAAAATATACCAAATCCAATGAGTAAGTTTTTTACCATTTTTTATTTCTTTTAAGGCTCTTTCATAATCTTGTTTTTGAGCTTTAATAAATCTTTCTAAATTATCCATAATAGATCCTTTCTATATAATTAAAAACCCTTATTTAAAGGGCTAATAAACTAAATGGTCGAGAAGACAGGATTTGAACCTGCAACCCCTACATCCCAAATGTAGTGCACTACCAAATTGTGCTACTTCTCGAATTACTAATAATAGTATATCATAAAAAATATTTTTTGTGCATAAATTAAATGGTGCACCCAAAGGGAGTCGAACCCCTAACCTTTAGATCCGTAGTCTAACGCTCTATCCAATTGCGCTATGGGTGCACGTTTTTTAAATGCAATATGATTATATAATAAAGATTTAGAAAATGCAAGCGTCCTATCACTTGTTTTCGCTCTTATCACGCATTTTTTTTAATTTATTAAGACCTTTTTTAATTGATATCTTCTTTTTTTGATCAATTTCTTCTTTTCTAAAAATATGAAATAACATTATGGGATGCATAATAAAATCCATACTATCGGCTTTATCTATTAATGTTAGTAACCAAGCTTCTTTAGACCGTGGAAACTTTTTATTTACCGGAAACATATGAGTTTCCATAATATTAGCAATTTTAGGGGTTATCTTTTTGCCAAAATGTTTTTTAGCATTTAAAACGGCATTATGGGCATGAGTAAAAGCATGCATTTGTAAAAATGGCCTTTTTTCTTTGTCATATTGCCAAGGTGTTTCATAAAAATCATGTAATAAACCAGCTATAGCTAAACTTTTATAATCTAATTTTAATTTTTTACCTATCCGATAACAATCATAAGACACTCTTAGAGTATGTTCATATACACTTTCATCAATATGATGAGGAAATTCTTTTCTTTTAACAAATTCCTCATGAATTAAAAATGGTTCAATAATATTATAAAATTCTATATAATCACTAAATTGATCTTTACTTTCTTTTTTTCTTTTAAAATAAAACTTTAAATAACTAAATAATGTAATTATTTGAATAAACATAGTTATATATGCAAAGATATTAATTGAAATAGTTAAATCTGGAAATAAAATATTTAAAAAACCTAAAATAATTGTTATAAAAATAAACCAAGTTTTAAATTTACCAACTAATAATGAATTAGCATATTTAATTTTAAAGAAGATATAAACATTAACAATAGCAATAATACTTTCTAAAATTAAAACATATAAAAATAAATGATTTTTCATTATTAATAATATTAATAAACCTAAAGCTAAAACTTTATCAGCAATCATGTCTAACTTAGCTCCAAAATCACTAGTCACTTGCCACTTTCTTGCTAAATAACCGTCAAAAAAATCAGTTAAAGCAATAAAAACAGCTACAACAATTAAGATAATAAGATGATTATTTAAACCTAAATAAATAATCAATGGTGTTACTAATAATCTTGATAAAGTTAAAAAATTAGGAATATATTTTTTCATGTTTTTAACACCTACCCCTATAATTATATCAAAAAAATTATTAAATAATGTAAAAAACGTCAAATAGACGCTTTTTACACTTCTTGAACTACGGCAATAATCATCGGTTTACATTCAGTTTGTTCATATAAATAATTACTTAATTCATAACGAATTTCTGTTTTAATTTTATTAAATTCGACATACCCATTGACGATATTTCTCGTTATTATTTCTTCACAAATACTTTTCATACCCGCAATAATGTCTTTAGAGTCTTTAATATAGATAAAGCCTCTAGTTGTAATTTCCGGACCAACTAATAATACTTTTTCTTGTTTACTTAATGTTGCACTTACGAGCACTATTCCATTTTCACTTAACATTTCACGGTCCTTAATTACTAAATCTCCAACATCATCACTACTCTTACCATCAATTAAAGCATCTTTTACTTTAATATGAACTGGCTTGTCTTCTAACTTTTTATCAATAATTGTTACAACATCCCCATTTTGTTTTAATAAAATGTTTTCCGCAGGTATTCCTAGAGCATTAGCAATATTAGCATTATTAACCATATAACGATATTCACCTTTAACTGGCATATAGTATTTAGGATTCATTAATTTAATCATTAACATTAAATCTTCGCTTGAAGCATGATGTAAAATATTTTTATCTTTTGGTAAAGAAATAATTTGACATCCAGCCATCGCAATATCATTTTCTAATTTTACTAATAATTTTTCATTGGCATCATATCTTGGTTCAGCAAATACCACTGCGTCTGTAGGTTTTAAAGTTATAAATTTATCATAACCACTAACAATTTTACTAATTGCAGCATAAGGATTAGATTTGTCATCACTTACTAAAAGAATGGCATTACCTTCTTCAATATTTGATAAATCGCCTATTAAGTCTTCTTGGTAATCTAAATAATGATTAGTATGAGCGAAGTGGATAAAATTTTGTAATTTCTTGCCCATTATAACTATTTTACGATGAGAATTTCTTGCCCCATCAAAGATATCTTGAATAGTGTATAAATGAGTTGGTAAAACACTGATAATAATTCGCTTGTCAACTTTATTAATTATATCGGCAAAAAAGTTTTGCAAACGATGTGACGGCGATGTATGACCATTATGTTCTGAAAATACTGACTCGCTTAAAAGACATAAAACTCCTTGTTTTCCAACATAGGCTATTTTGCCTAAATCCATATCATAATGGTCACGCATCAAAGGATCAATAATAAAGTCACCAGTATAGCAAATTGAACCATCAGGAGTATTTAAACAGTACATTACAGCATCAGGTACACTATGGCTAACAGTTATTGGAAAAATTGATAGGCTTTGAAAATTTAATTTCTTATGTGGAACAATCTCCACAATATTTTCTTCTTTAACTCCTAAATCCATAAGCACAAATTTAGTATATTTAGTTGCAAAAAATTTAATCTCAGGAATAAATTTAACTAAATCAAGTGCTCCACCCATATTTTCATAATGTCCATGGGTTAAAAAAACTCCTTTAATTTTTTTACGATTTTTAATTAAGTATTCATAATCAGGAATTACATAATCAATCCCAAACATATTATTTGAGGCATACTTTATTCCACAATCAAAAACAAATATATCGTTGTCAACTTCAACAACATAGGTATTCTTGCCCATTTCATCTAGGCCACCTAAACCAAAAATTTTAATTTTACACATAAAATAATTTCCTTCCTAGTATTTAAATTATTAAAATTTAAAGTTTCTCTTTGCTTGTTAATTATAGCAAATTATTTTATGTTTGGCAATTAACTTCTAGATTCACTAATTAACTGGGATAAATTAACGATACTATATCCTTTATAAACAATATTTTCAATTAATAATTTTAAATAACTTAAATCTAAATTTTTAAGATAATAAATAGACCCAACTTCAACTTTATTTAAATAACTAGCTATATTGTTATTATTAATATTAAAAGTAGATTCTACTAAAATCTTTTTCTTTTTAAGACAAAAATCTTTATCTAACTTTTCAATAAAACAGATATTATTATTTTTATTTAATTTACTTAATTCTTTTTCAACTTTATTGTAGTTATTTTTATCAATATTAATTCTTTCTCCTTTCAAATTAGAATTAAGATTTTCTTCTGTGGTGAGAAGTGAATAATCCATACCCATTTCTTCAAAGTAATTAATTAGATTAGAATTTTCATCTAAGATAAAAGATACAGCCATTTTAGCATTATTACCTTTTTTAATAATTTTATCTTTATTTTGATTTAAAGTTATTGTAGGTATTACTTCATCAAAAACTAAATAATTCTCGCCAAATACCCCCTGATTTTTCATTTTTTGAAAACTTTTTTCAATATTAACTTCTTTCCCCTTTAAACCTGGAATAATATAATCACCAATAATTGTTGCATCAACGCTTTTTAAATTTACTTCTTCTTTTAAAACTAAAATATTTTGATATATTGGGTCTTTTTTTTGCATTAAAAGTGCAAATTGATGAGTATAATAAAAACTAAAACATAATAGAACAATGACTCCAAATGATTTTAATGCTTTGTTCATAAACATCACCTATGAAAATTATATGTTTTTAAATAATGATTTAATTATCATCTTCTCGAATTTCTTTTTCTTTATGATTACTTGAAACAAAAGCAATTGATTCAACCATCACTTCGGTCATGTACTTTTTTTCATTTTCTTCGGTTTCATAGGTTCTAACTTGAAGTCTTCCTCTTACACACACGATATCTCCCTTTTTACAATATTCTTTTGTTTTTTTAGCAATGCCGTTCCATAGAACACATCTTAAAAAATCGGTTTCATAAATTCCTTCAGAATTTTTAAATGTTCTTGGAACTGCTAAGCTAATGACCATTCTAGATTGGTCCTCATTGTCTTGAATTGTTGGATCATCAGTCAGTCGACCAACTAAAATGACATGATTCAAAGCAAGTTCACCTCCTTTCTGATTTAATTAAAACAAAGAAAAAAATAAGTTGCAAAATACCAATTTT
>CANQIN010000074.1 GCA_947623995.1 uncultured Bacilli bacterium
AAAAGTATTAGTCATAGAAAAAAGGATAATAAGATTTTTATAACTAGTGCATCTAATAATTTATGGCCGCATACTTATTCAAGATGGGAATTTATGTCTGATGAACATAACAATAAAATAGATGTAGCTAATAAAGAATTATATTTATTTCATGCAATTATTGGAGGTGCATTTAAATTAAGTGGTAGTGTTAGTGAAAATTGGAAATATGCCGAAAATAAATTTAACGAATATTGTAAAGATAATAATATTAGTATATATGATTTATGGAATCTAGTTGATGTAAATGATGGAAATGTTGAATTATTAAGACCATATTATGAAATATTTAAAAGTTTTTTAGAAGAAAAAAAAGAAGGAAAATATTATCTTAGCTCTAATTTAGGTTTTATAAATAAAGTAAATAAGAAAAGTTTAAATTACGTTTCAATTGATATTCCAAGTGAAAATGATTGTCGCAGTTATAAAAAAGTTTACAATGACTATTGCAATATTTCTCCACAATGTAAAGATAAATATAAAATATCAATAAAAGAATATACATTAGATAATGAAATTAATAATAAAGAAGAAAACAAATCTATGGAGTTATAATGGATAGTATTAAGTTTGAAACTATATCATTACCAATGATAATATTATTAATTTTAACATTAGGAATGATTATTTTTATATTAATAATAGAGCCAAGATTTAATAAAAAAAGATTAACAAATAAAAATGAACATGGGAGTAGTAAATTTGCAGATATTAAAGAAATCAAAAATAATTTTCAAAAAGAATCTTTAAATGATATAAATAAAGTTGGTTTTCCTGTATGGTATGAAAAGAAAAATAATAAATTTGAAAGTGTTTATTTTGATGTGAAGTCACCACATTATTTATTGGTTGGTTCAACTGGAGCTGGTAAATCAGTAACAGTTAGCATTCCAACTAGTATACATTTTGCGACTGCTAAAGAAAAACATTCAGTTGTTCTAACCGATCCAAAAGGAGAATTATTTAAAACAACTGGAAAAATATTTGAAGATAATGGTTATGATGTTATCACTATTGATTTTAGAAATCCAACAAAATCGGCTAAAATAAATATTATGCAACCAATAATTGATGAATGGAAGGAGCATTGTAAATATTATAAATTTATGATGCTTCTTTTAACTTTATTTATGAAAAATAATTCTATATCATTTAAAAAAATATATGAAGATAAATATTTACAAAATATTGGTGCTAAATTTAATTTAGAAGATTACATAATAGATGCTATAAAAAACAATATTGATGAATTAATTAAATATAAAACAAATAAAAAATTGTTAGCAAGTGAATTAAATGAAATTGATGAATCTATAAATCTTGATGATTTAAATAATGATGAATTGTTAATCACTATAAAGAAATATCAAAATGAAAGTGCTAAGCATCAAGCTGAAACCAATAGATTAGTTATATCATTAGCAAATTTAATATTTACAGAAAAAGAATCAAAAGATCCTTTTTGGGTAAATGCTGCAAAACAATTATTTATAGGAATTGTTGGTATATTTATTGAAGATTATAAAAATGGACTAATAGATGAAAATAAAATTAATATATCTAGTATAAAAAAATTTCAAAACTCATCTTTAACAAAAGAAAATCAAATTTATTTGCAAAGAAATTTGAACTTAAGAGAATATGGAAGTTTATCAAAAGACTATTTAACATCTATAATTTCATCAGCAGAAAATACCTATAAAAGTATCACGGCAATTTTTGGCGAAAAAATGTCAATTTTTGATGATTTAAATGTTGAAAATATTACAAGTATAAGTGATTTTAAATTTACTGATGTTGAAAAAAAGCCTACAGTATTATATATAATCGTGCCAGATGAAGATAGGTCTTACTTTCAATTGGTTACTATAATAGTAGGAATGTTAATTAAAGATTTAACAAAATTTGCTAATCTTCCAGAAAACAATGGTTCTTTACCAATAAAAGTAGAATGGATATTAGACGAATTTGCAAATTGTCCACCACTTGATTCTATTGAAACAGTTGTGTCTGTAGCAAGGTCAAGGGGCATGAGATTTTTCTTTTTTATTCAATCTTTTAGTCAACTAGACCAAGTTTATGGTAAAGAAATTGCCAACATTATTCAAGATAACTGTGCATTAGTTTATTTAAAAACTAATACTGTAGAAACAGCAGAAGTAATTGCCAAAAAATTAGGTAAAGAAACTGTAGAAACCAAATCATTAAGTATGAGTACAGATCCATTTAAAGTTGGAGGCAATCAAACTAAATCTTTAATGGGAAAAGAACTACTTACAGCTAATGAAATTATTGGTTTAAAATATAAAACAATTATCTTTCCTACTTTTGGTAATCCTATTTTTAGAGATACTTATATGTATAGTGACATTTATCCACAATATAAAAATTGCCCTATATGTGAAAGAGAAAATAAAGTTTTAAAAAGATTAACAGAAAATTATTATACAGTCGAAAAATTAAAAGAATTGTATGATAGAAAAATAAGAGAAAATAATGAAAAATTTAGTAAAAAGATTGAACAAACTTTTAAAAGAAAAGCAAAAAATATGTTATCACAAGAAGTTAAAGAACTAGATAAAGGTCCAAATAATGATGACATATTAATTAATAGTATGCCAATTAGAAACTATCTTAAAGATAAAATAGAAAATGAAAGAAAAAATGAATATGGTGGATATGTTATTGAATTAAAATGTTTGTTAAATAAATTTGAATTTAATAGACTATTACATATTAAAGATTCAAATATATTTGTAATGTGTTTTGAAAATATTAAATTAAAAAAGACAGTTATTATACTTTACAATAAAGAATCTATGGAGGCAGAAAATGAAGAAAATTAGTATTTTGCTTATATTATGTGGAACTATTATTTTAGTTTCCATTTTTAAGTGTAGTTATTTTAAAAATGAAGAAGATACAAAATATATGAATGAATATATTGAAAATACTTCTTATAAAGTAGATGAAATTATTAATGATGTTTCAAAAAAAGAAGAAAGTAATATTAAAAAAGATGTTGGGATACATTATACTGCAATATTAGAAATTCCAAAAATAAATTTAAAAAGTGGTGTAGTTGATAACACTAAAAATTTTTATTCAATTAATTATGCCATAAGTGTAGATAATAGTAGTAATTATCCAAACGAAAATGGAAATTTTATATTGTATGCTCATAGTGGAAGAAATTATAATGCTTATTTTACTAACTTAGATAAATTAGTAATTGGTGATAACGTTTTTGTTTATTACAATGGAATTAAATATAATTACATAATTAAAGAAAAAAAAGAAATTCCCAAAACTGGTAGTGCTAAAGTATATCGCTCAAAATATGATAAATATATTACATTAATAACTTGCACCGAAAATAAAGACGGATATCAAATAGTTTTAGTTGGAAAATTAGAAAATAGTAATGTGTATTAATAACGTTACAAATAATAAAAGGGGGTAAAAAATTGGAAAATAATGAAAAAAAATATAAGAGAAAATGGAGTTGGAAATTAACAGAAGTTATAGATCCACTTTTAACAGAAGAAGAAATAAGTAATTTAATTAATAAAAAATTAGCATATATCATTGTTGAATTAGAACATAGTCCAACGAGTTATATAATTGCTGAAAAAGCTGATTTAATTCGTTGCAACAAAGAAGATAGCACGGTATAATATGTATAGTATTATTAAGGCATTTAATATTAATTTTTTGCTAAACAATAGTAAATTCCATATTAGAATGGAGTTAAGAAAATGATATTAGATGTAATTAAGGAAGGTGAATATACAAATAATAATACAAAGTATAAATTAAATAATACAACTAAGGATAAAAGCATTGATAAAGTACAATTAAAAAGAATCAAGGAATTATTAGATGAAAGTCAACTAAGATATGTTTCTCCAAATGTTAGAGAGTTGTTAGGTATTAAAAAGCAAGATGATCCTGAATGTTTTATGAAGAAGAAAGAAACAATAGTAAGAAGGGTTGTTCAAGTTGGTGAAAAATTCAGAGTTATCCTATATATTAGATTATCGCAAGAAGATGGAGATTTAGAAGATGGTGATGTTTCGGGTAGTATTAAAAATCAATTGCTTTACTTATTAGACGAATGTGCTAAGAAAGAAAATTGGGTTGTTGTTGGAATCTTTTGCGAAGAAGACATTTCAGGTGTAGATGATAATAGACCAGAGTGGTTAAAGTCTATTCGTTTTGCAGAAGTTGGCAATGCTGAAATTGTTTTATGTAAAAGTCAATCAAGATTTACTCGTAGTATGGAAATGGTTGAAAAATATTTACATAAATGTTTTCCAGAATGGAATGTTAGATTTTTAGGATTAGTAGATAATTCTGATACTGCAATTCAAGAAAATAAAAAATCAAGACAAATCAATGGACTTGTAAATGAATGGTTTGTTGAAGATACATCTAAAAGTACAAGAGCAACATTAAACAGTATGAAAAGAAATGGACAGTTTACAGGTAGTTTTGCTCCTTATGGTTATTTTATAGATCCTAAGGACAAGCATCATTTAATACCAGATCCTCATGCTAGAGAGGCAATTAGAATAATGGCTGGAATGTTAAAACATGGTAAATCAATGTCACGAGTAATTGAAGTTTTAATGAGAAAAGGTTTCTTAACACCTGCGGATTATAAAACTTCTTTAGGTATTCCAATCAGTCGTGGTAAAAATAGAATTAAAAGTATAAGGTATAGAGTTGAAATAAATGAAACTTTAAAATCAATTGCCTACAAATTTTATGTAACACAAGAAGAAATTAAAGTAGCAAATAATATGACTACAAATAAGGTTAATGTAGGGGATATACTTATAATTCCACATAAGCAAAAATGGACTGGTGATATGATAAGAAAAATAATGACAGATGAAACGCAAATAGGGACTTTAGTTCAAGGAAAAAGTGAAAGGATAAGTTTTAAGAATCATAAAGCTATTCCTAAACCAGAAAGTGAATGGATAAAAGTGCCTCATTGCCATGAAGCAAATCTGGATTTAGAAACTTTCAATATAGTAAGTAATATGTTTGAAAAAACTACTAAAAATAGAACACAAAAAAATGGTGAGATTCCATTATTTTCTAAAAAGGTATATTGTTCTTGTTGTGGTAGAGCATTTAATAAAAATACTGCGAAACTAAAATCTGGAATTAAAGAATATTTACAATGTAGGGGAAATAGTTATAGAAATGGACATATATGTGATAATACTGAATCAATAAATTTAGAAGAATTAAAAAGTTATGTGCTTGAGAGTATAAAAAATAAAATTAGTGAGTATTATGATTTATCAAAAGTTAATAAGGAATATTATTTACAAAATGTATATTCAAATATAGACAATGATATAGAGCGACTAGAAAAAGAAAAACAAAATATTGAATTAGAAATTGCAACCAAAAATAATATTCTTGTGCAATTATATAATGATAAAGCAACAGGAGTTATATCTGCAACAGAATTTGGAATAATTAAAAATAGCAATACAGTAGAAATAGAAAAACTTAACGTAAGATTAACTGATATTGATTCTGAAATTTCAAATTTAAAAAGTGATAAAATGAAACAAGTTGATAGAGTTACATTATTTGAAAAATATAAAGATATCAATGAATTAAACAAAGTAGTCCTTGATGCTTTTATTACAAAAATAGAAATTGGAAAAGTAAATTATCAAACAGATGAAAGACCTATTAAAATTGAATGGAATTTACATTCTGATTAGCAAAATTTTGTGATTATTGTAAAAATTTTGGGTATATACTTGACACTGGGGGGGGG
>CANQIN010000075.1 GCA_947623995.1 uncultured Bacilli bacterium
AAAAGATTTAATATTGTCACGAATATGAAAATTTTTTTTGTTTATATCAATATTAGTATTTGATAATTTATTCATTAATATGTATGCAAGATATTCTTGTTCATTATAAGCATATAATTCATTTTTATTTTTCTTAGTTATAAAATAATTTTTTATATAATTTATACAATCTTCTTTATAAAATTCTATTGGCCATCTTTTTTCTAAATTTTCAATAATTTTACTAATTGAAAAAGTTCTTATTTTATCATCTATTATCAAATTATTTAAATTTAAATCATTGTTTCCAATATCAAAAACATAACAATTATCAAATTCATTAAAATTAAATGTAAATAAATTTGAATCGTAAAATATAATAATTGTTTTATTTGAATTCTTTTTTATAAAATTATAAAGTATTTTATTAAATATTTTTGACAAATTATCTATTTCATAATTAAAATAAAATGAAGTAAAAGTCATTATAAGTTTCTCTAAATCAATATTTAAATCATAATCAATATCTAAATTCATTTTTTTAATCAAAACTTCTATAACATTATTTAAATCATAATTAATAACATCTTCATCTAATAAATTTAAATCATAAATATTACTTTCTAAATATTCATAAATTAAACTTCCCTTTTTAAAAGTTAAATTATAAATTATTTCGTTAAAATCACAAAAAGAAAATAATATAGCATTTTTATAATCTAATTTTTTATTTCCTATTTTAATAGTTATATTATTATTTTTTTCAGTTAATAAAGTATAAAAGGAAAAATAAAATTGAAATAATTTTTTTTCATTTAATACTAATAGATAATTATACTTTAATATTGATTCAAAAATATCAAAGTCTCCATTAGTAATCTGTAAATTTATCATTTTCATCACCTCCAAAAACAATAAATTCTTTTCCATCTACTAGCATATCAAATTTATTTTTTTCACCTCTTAAATAAACCATATTTTGATACTGTTTTTCTGTAATTTTTAAAATAATTACATTTCCTTTTTGAGGAACAATTTTTTCTACTTTTAAATAATTTTGTTTCATAGAAGTATCATTTTGAATAACTTTTGAATAAACTGAAAATTGAATCATATAAAATCCTAGTTTTATAATATCTCTATGAAAACGATTATAAATTTTACGATCAATATCTTCTGTAACTGGTAAATCATATATTAATAATAATCTCATTTGTTTATATAGATTTATATAATTCATAATTTAGGAAATTCAATATATTTTATATCACCAGTTTCAAGAAAATTAAACAAAGATTGAACATAAAATTGTATAACAATATGAATTTTATAAGAAGCATTTTTATAATTAACATTATAATTTAAAATATTTACTATTTCTTGCTTTATTTGAGGAGTTAAATAATCTTCAATTGCATTATTTAATATATTATTTAAATAATAGTCACATATTGGCCTAAAAGGTTCGATAAAATCATCAGCTAAGTTATATAGATTAAATTCACTTTTATGACATATTCCTAAAGCAGGAACATATCCACAGGCTACTATCTCTTGTGCAATTTTAGATCTTATAATTTGATAAATATAATTTAAACCATAATTTATAATATTTTCATCAAACCGTTTAAAAGTATTACCAAATAATTCTTTAAAGTAAATACGACTAGCAATACCTTCTCTATTGTTATTATCTCCTAATGATATATCATTTAATATTTGTTTCATAATATTTATTTTTTCTAATTTATTATTTTTTTCTAAAGTTTTAATTTGATTTAATATTTTTGTTTTAACAATTTCAGTCCATAAATAAATTTGAGATTCTTTACTCCATAAAATTTGGCTTTTAATTTTCTTAGGGGATCTTGTATGATTATAAAGTGTTTGTAATGAGCCAATTGGCATATGAGAAGAATTATTAAATATTACGTTTATACCATTTTCACATAAAGTAGATAATAATCTTAGTGATATCTTACATCTTGGATCATCAAAAACTATAGTATTTATTTCATCTAAATTAATATAATAATTATCATTTTCATAATTTACAACAATATTATTTAAATCTAATTGAACATATAAAGCCTTTTCGATATATAAAGTTCTAAAAGCCATCTAAAACAAAAAAGAAATGCCGGTTTTAAGCATTCCTTCGGTTACCTAAAAATTAGTTATAATAGGAAAACCTGTATAATTTAGGAAATTGAAAACTAATTTCAATTTCATTTACATTATAAGCCTAATCTTCTGGCCAAGTCAATCTTTTTTTCTTATTTCCTAAAACATCAACATCATAAATTATAATTTTATCTTTTGAAGCTATTCTTGAACCTGATTTCTCAGTTAAAGTTTTACATTCAACACAATTATGTGTTTTATGATAGCCACTTATATATTGTTTATATACATCCCCATTTGGTTTATGAATTTCTATTAAATTACCATTAAATAAATTTGCAATGAATTTAACATTTTTATCTTTTAAATATTTATTATAAAACTTTTTATATATAGGATGTTGTTCATTTATTGTTTTAGTTTTTTGATTATATGCTGGCATGTAAACTGGCATAAATATTAATTTTTGTTTATCATTATCCCAATATAGTCGTGTGCAATACATTGAAACGGAATCTAGTCCTATTAATTTATCCTCTTTTTTATTAATATTTTCTTTTTCAAGTAAAAATGGTTCTGAAGTTGGCCTCATATATCTTAATCTTTTAATAAGTACACCATTGTTATTTTTAGATGGAGTATGTAATCCATTTTTTCTTTCATCAAATTTTTCATTCTCTTTTAGTAATTCTAAACAATAGTTTAAAAAAGGATTAGTATTATCTTGTTGATATTGTAAATAAATATTTTTTAAATAATTAAATAATTTAGGATTTTGCTCCTGACATAATAAAATATATTTATTATCATTTTCATCAAATAAAGAATCTAACTTTTTCTTTTCATTTCTAATTAAATCAGGCGAATAGATATTTGATATCTGTTCAATAATGTAATATTGATCTTCTTTTTTGACAAATGTAGAAATATTAGCATTTGATAATTCTTTATTATTGTCTTTGTTAACTTGCATTGAAATTAAAATATCATCATCACTTTTTATCTTACATATTTCATCTTTATACTTAGGAATATTAAGATTTAGTATTAAATTTATTAATTCATCATCAAATTTATTATTAAAAATATAGAATTTAGGATCATTTTGCATTTCAGTAATTAATTTTCCTAATTTAGTTGTTGCTATGCCAGCTACAATAGATGCATCGACGGCATGATGGAATTTTCCAATATCACGATTTTTTTCTAAATTCCAATTTTCTCTAATTTTATTAGTTAATTGTCCTGGTGTTGCTAAAGTCATTATTTCAGTATCATTTAAATTTGCTTTTAAATATTCATTAAATAATTTTATCTGCGATACTAGTTCTTTTGTAGCATATGCTGTATCTCTTAAATTACGATTTATAAATCTTATTTTATATTTATTTAAATCTTCACTGAATAGAAAATTTGAACGCTTTTTATCAGATATTTTTAATTTTAAAATTCGAGATGTAAATTCTTTAAATTCATCTTTATTCATAAAATTATAAGGAGTTTTATTGCCTTTTTTACTATTACAATCTCGACAACTAATTGTTTTATTTTCAAATGAATCATCTTTACTTTGACTAAAAGGTAAAATATGTTCTACTTCTGCTGAATTATTTAAAACATCATTAATATCAATTGGATTATTGCAATAAGGACATTGACCATTAATTTCTTCGAAAAGCATTAATCTTTCAATCATATTATCTGTTACTAATTTGTCATTACCTAAATTATCTAAAATATCTTTAGCTTTTTTTCTTCTTTCTTCATTTAGTTTTTGTTCATAATCTAATTCTTTTCTTTTTTCTTGACCATTCATTTCTTTAGCTGATTCAATTGCTATTACAGAAGGATAGCTTTTCATTTCTTTTATGATAGCATTTATTATTCTTATTGATTGTCTTAACGTTTTTTTAACTTGTGGAGATGCAACTATGTCATCTATAAACTGAGAATTCATTAATAATATTCCTTCGCCATTACCATATAATTTTAACTTATACTCTCTTGCTTCTTTATCATAATCTAATTTTTGAGATACTTGCATAAAGTTCATATTTAAACTTAACATATCTTTTATTGATCTTTTTAAAGCCTTTTCAGATAATGAATGATATTGTAAACCGCCAGCCTTTTTTAATTTTTCTTGAATTATTTTAATAATTTCTAATTCTTCATCACTAAAATCATGAATATTAGCTAACATTGTTTTAATTTCAACTATTCCAGGCGCAACAGCTAAAATTTGAATTAAATAATTATAATTTTGATAATCATTTTCTTTTAACCATTTAAAATCTAATTGTTTTTCTTTATATAAATTTTTAATAATTCGATAAAAATTCATTAAACTAAAATCGGGAGTACTATCCTTTTTTACTCGATAGCCCGTAATATCATCTTTGGTTAATCCTAAAACTTCTTTTAACACTTTAGAATAAGATAAACTTTTACCTTCAAAGTCTACACAATATTTAATAATATCAGTAATAGCTAACGAGGTTAATTTATATTTTTGATTTTTTGGAGTCTTTTTTAATTCAATATAATCTTGTTTTTTAATATTTTCTTCATTAATAATTTCGATATTAATAAAATCATTTATTAAATTAAACATTTCTGCATAAAAATTACTTTTTGGAGCACATTTTTCATTAATATATATTTTACAATGGCCTATTAAATCTTCAAATAAAAATTTTTCTTTACCTTCTTTTTTTAATTTTTCATATTCTAAGACATCTTTTTCATTTTGAAATCTTCCATAAGGGGTTAAAGAAGTTATACTTCCAGGACCTTCCCAAAACTTTCTTTTACGACTAAATATTTGAAAAATTTGTACTTTTATAGATAATAATTCAGGATAATATTTTATTTGTTCATTAATAATTAATTCTAATTCTTTTACTAAATCACTATGGTTTACTACTTCTTCTAAAGCCCGATATTTACCAGTTTTATTATATAAAGTTTGATAATATTCACAAGGTAAAAGACCATTTAAATCAATTAAATTTCGTTCTTCATCACCAAAAGGAATATAACCACGATGCCCCATAAAATAACAAACTATATTTACAATTTCTTGTTTGTTTAATTGTTCTTTTAAACCTTTAATTCTTTTTTCTAATAATTTATCATCAATAGTATTATTATATGGAAAATCAATAGTTGAAAATATTTTTAAAACTTCATTAATTCGATTATCTTTTCTTTTTAATCTTCTTCTAGTATCTCTAGATATTCTACGATCTGTTGCATTATTAGCGCTTGTAAATAATCTTACGCCCTTTTTTATTATTTTTTCAGATTCTTCATCAATAATTGAGTACCCAACATTATTGATTCCTAAATCTAATCCTATAATATAACTTTTTGTCATATTTTACCACATCCTTAAATTTCTTATATCATATTATATAATTTTTAGCAATTAAAAAAATAACTTATCTCTAAATTATCTTTTTAGCCAATAAGTAGTCATCCCACATGGTAAAATCAAATTACTATTTTTAACAGGTATGCCTATTTCATCTGATAATATACTTCCATCTATTTTAATTATTATTTTTAAAATATCTTCAATAATAGTTTTAGATAAACCGGTACTATAAGAATTAATTAAAAATAAAATTGGTTTATCACTTAATAATTCACTACATAATTTAACTAAATTATATAA
>CANQIN010000076.1 GCA_947623995.1 uncultured Bacilli bacterium
AAGCTTGCCTTTGTTTGTTATCTGTAATTTGCGTCAGCAAATTTAAAAATGGGACATTTTAAAAAAATCTTAACAGATGTGTGTAAATCTAATTGGTTAAAGTAGATTTTCTCGCTTCAAATATATAATACCATATTTATTTATTTGTGTTTTTTTTATTATTCATGGCTGAGTAGTAACCAAAAAGAAGAAAATTATCTAAATTTATCAATGGTAGATTCTTATATTTTACATTTAATATCAAGAATTGATAATGCAAGAAATACCGAAAAACTTAATAATGATATAAAACGTGAACTTGAAAAAAACGATATTATATTACGAAAAAGCATTTATTACGCTGCTCATCCTTATAACAATTAATTTGTTTATTTACTTAACAAAGTTATTTTAGAATTACAATCAATTGATAATAAAGCAACATTATCAATTTTTTGTTGTTTTTCTTTTAAATAATTATTAAGCCATTTTAAATCTTTATGAGCTTTACTTAATTCTTCTTCATTTAAAATACTATCAACAATTACTAAATAATTTAAAGTTTGTTTACTAGTATTCTTCTTAATATTACTTTTTAAATCATTACTAGTAATAGGCTGTGAATCACCTTTTAATAAAACTGACATATCACCAGAAGGTTCTAGTAAAACACAATCTAATTCATTAACATCAAAACATCCTTTTAGACGACACCCTTCTAAAACTTTAGCAACATTTAATTTGCACTTTTCTAAATTTTCATAATTAAAATTATTATTAGAAAATAAAATAATCGGTTCTCCATCCATAACTTCTGATATATTATGATTGTAATAGGAAAGTATAGATATAATATATCCAACACCACCAAAAACAACTAAAGCAAGGATTCCATCATATAAAGGAGTATCAAGACTAATTACACTATCCGCAGCAATGGAACCAATTGTAATACTTAAAATATAATCATATAAGGTTAAATTTTTAATCTGTTTTTTACCAAGTAATTTAACAATAATAAATAAAACCGCAAACATAATTAAAGAACGTATAATAATTTCCATACTATCACCTAAAATTAATATGTTCTATTATTTAAAATTTATAACAAATTATGTTATTATTTAATTAGGTGATTGTTATGAATAAGATAAAGGATTTACAAAAAATGATTGATGAAGTTGATAACATTGTTTTCTTTGGAGGCGCTGGAGTTTCAACTGATAGTGGGATTAAAGATTTTAGAGGAAAAAATGGCCTTTATAAAATGAAATTAAAGTATCCAGCTGATGTAATGCTTAGTAGTACGATGTTTTATAATGACCCCGAAGAATTTTACAAATTTTATAAAGAAAATTTAAACAGTTTAGATGTTTTACCAAATGCTACTCATAACTATTTAACTAAATTAGAAAAACAAGGCAAATTAAAAGCTATTGTTACCCAAAATATTGATGGACTTCATCAAAAAAGTGGCAGCAAAAATGTCTATGAAATTCATGGTTCAATTTTAAAAAATCATTGTTTAAAATGTCATAATTTTTTTGATGGTAATTATGTATTTAAAAGCGAAGGGGTTCCAACTTGTGATGAATGTGGTGGTCTTATTAAACCAGATGTCATCTTATATGGGGAAAGTCTACCTGATTGTTTTAATGAAGCCATAGAAAAAATAATGAATGCCCAAATGCTAATTGTTGCCGGCACTAGTTTAACAGTCGAACCAGCAAGTAGCTTAGTAAATTTATTTAATGGAAAATATTTAGTTATCATTAATAATGAAAAAACTAGATATGACTATAAAGCTAATCTAGTTATTAATGATAATTTAAAAAAAGTTTTTAAAGAATTAAAATAAAAGGACTATAGCTTATTAACTTTAGTCCTTTATTTTTCTTGTATATACTAAATGTTCATATTTAATATTATTTTCTTCACCTTTATAAAGACAATTAACATTCCAATCATTTTCTAAAAAATCAGGAAAATAAACATCAGCTTTTCTATCAGTTGCCTTAATTTGAGTTATATACATTTTTTTAGCATATTCTAAAAATTGCCTATAAATACTAGCTCCACCAATAATCATAAATTCATTTTTATTATTTTCAATATATTCTAATAATTTTTCTAATTCATGAAATATCATTACTTCAGAAGATACTCGAACTTCTTGATGAGTAAGAATAATATGTTTTCTTTGAGGTAATAATTTAGGAAGAGAATAAAAAGTATTTATTCCCATTACAATATTTTTATTTATTGTTTGATTTTTAAAAAAATTTAAATCTTCTTTTATATGCCATATTAATTCATTATTTTTTCCCAATTCTTTATTTTTACCTATGGCCGCAATTAAGGTTATGTTATCCATAATTAAATTCCTAAATCAAACTTCAATTGAGGATTTTTCTTTTTTATTAATTCTTTTGGATAATCTTTTACCATAACATCATCAGGAGTAAAATCATAAAAGTTAGTTTTTTTGGGATTTAATTGAATAGTTGGATTACATTCTACTGGTTCTCTTTTTAACATTTCCTTAGCTTGTGGAATATGTCTATCATATATTTGAATATTGTTATAAAACCATGTAAAGCGTCCAGGAGTTAAACCTAAATGTCTAGCAATCATATGTTGTAATACTAAATATTGAACTTGATTAATACATCCTGCTGTGGCAAAGTCGCTTGACCTTTGGGTTAAACACATGTCTAAATAATTTATTCCATCCTTACCATGACGAACATTCCATTGAGTTAAAAAGGCACAAGGTTTTAATCCATGTTTTTCTAAAAAATCATTTTCTTGCCATAAACACATAATATGACGTCTTCCATCAGGATCTTTTTTAATTCCTTCAATAAGATTTTTTAAAAGTTCATGACGTCTTACTGTTTCTCCATATACAGAACCAATTGTTCGATTACCAATATCCCAATCATCCCACCAAGTAACCCCATATTTATCTTTTAAAATATCTAAATCATTTGATTCATCTTGATAAATCCACAAGATTTCACCAATACTTTTCTTAATTGCAATTGGTCTAAGCGTTATTAAGGGTGATTCATCCTTAGTTAAATCGTAAGTACACATTCCATGATTAACACTTAAGGTATGCGCTGGGGTCCCATCTAAATAATGAGGTCTTGGATTTTGATCTAAACATCCCTCTTCTAAAATTCTATTAAATATTTCTTTAGTGTATTGGTCTCCTTTTGTCATAATACCTCCTTTAATTTTTCATACTTAATTTTTGATAATATTCATAACGTTTAATGGCATTTTCTTTATTTATTTCTAATAATTTTTCAGCTAATTTAGCATCTTTAATTTTTAGGGAATTATACCTTACTTCATTATCTAATAATTCATTATAACGTTCAAAGTTAGGTTCTTTAGAATCTATTACTAACAAATCATTTTCAGGTAAATAACGCATTAATAAAGTATATCCTACTTCTACTGCTAATTTTTGTTCTTTAGTTGTACAACTTAAACCACCTTTAATACCATGTTCAACACAAGGAGAATAAGCAATTATTATACTAGGTCCAACATGTTCACTAGCTTCTTTAAAAGCTTTAATCGTTTGCATTATATTAGCCCCTAAACTAACACTTGCTACATAACAATTAGGATAACACATCGCAATTTTAAATAAATCTTTCTTAGCATTTTTCTTACCTAAATCAGCAAACTCAGCAACCTGTCCAACATGACTAGACTTACTCATTTGTCCACCTGTATTAGAATAAACTTCCGTATCTAAAATTAAAATTTTAACATTTTCATTACTTGATAGAATATGATCAATACCTCCAAAACCAATATCATAAGCCCAACCATCACCACCAATAGCCCATACACAACGTTTAGGTATATATTCTAATAAATTTCTTAATTCATTAGATATTGGTTTCATCGCTAACTTATTTTTTAAAACTATTGATTTATCAAAATTATCAAAATTTCTTAATATTTCTTCTTGTAATTCATTAATTTCTTTATCGTCATTTTTAATACTTAATAATTTTTTTAAACGATTTCTTTTAAGTTTATAACTCATATGCATACCATACGCAAATTCAGCATTATCTTCAAATAAACTATTAGCCCATGGAATACTATAAGGTGTTGATGGAGCACTTCCACCATAAATAGAAGAGCATCCTGTTGCATTAGCAATAATAATTTCATCTTGGAATAACTGAGTTAATAACTTAATATAACTAGTTTCTCCACAACCAGCACAAGCTCCACTAAATTCAAAACGTGGTTTTAACATTTGACTTCCTTTAACTGTATATTTAGGAAAAATATTTGGATTAGTATAATTATTAAAGTATCGATTAGCAATTTCTTGTTTTTCTTGATCATACTTACCAAAAGTTAAAGCTTTTTGATTATTTTTTCCTGGGCAAATATTAACACATAAACCACAAGAAGTACAATCCTCTTCACTTATAGCCATGTAGTAATTGTATCCATCAACTCCAACAGCAGGAATTCCAACTTTATCTTTAACTAAGAATGGTCTTATAACAGCATGAGGACAGACTATTGAACACATTCCACATTGTATACAATTTTCTGGTTTCCATTTTGCCACTAAATTAGAAACTTTTCTTTTTTCAAAGCGACTACAAGCATTTGGAAAAGCTCCTGTACTAATACTCATAACTTCTGATACAGGAACACTATATCCTAAACGATGATTCATTTTTTCAAACAAACTTAATTCTTTATTAAGATCAAAATCAGTATTAATATTTAAAATCGGATTAGTAATTTCTTTTAAGGCTTCACCAATAGCTTTAATATTATTGTGAACAACATCTTCACCTTTAGTTTTAAATTGTTCACTAATTTTTTTAGATAAGATTTCACTAGCTTTATTAACATTTAATAAATTTAAAATAACAATTTCCATTATTCTACTAATCTTACCTTTAAGACCATTTCTAGCAGCTATTCCATCAGCATCAATAGCTAAAATTTTAATTTTTTTATTCTTAATAATTTCATTATCGGTTTTAGTCATTAATTTAAAACAATCACTAGCATTTTTAGTATTAATAAGTAAGATACTATTTTCTTTAGCTTCACTAAGTAAATGAAATTTATGAAAATAAATATCTTTAGTTACAACCATTATATCCGTATTAGTTACATAAAAAGGAGCTCTAATAGGTTCTTTAGATATCCGTAAATGACTAATAGTTACTCCCCCACTTTTTTTAGAATCATATTCAAAATAACCTTCAACATATTTATTTTCTTCACCAACAATTTTTAAAATATCTTTGCTAGCTGATACCATACCATCAGAACCAAAACCATATATTTTAATTTCAGTTGCTGGTAAGGTTATATTGTAATCAGTTGCCTCTAAGCTTAAATTAGTTACATCATCATTAATCCCAATTGTAAAATTATTTCTTGGCTTTTTTTCTAACATATCATAAACAGCTTTAATATCTTTTGGAACCGTATTTTTAGAACTAATTCCATACCGTCCTCCCACAACTAAAATATTTTTATCACTTAAAGCACTTAAAACATCCAAATACAAAGGTTCCCCAATACTTCCAGCTTCTTTAGTTCGATCTAAAACCGCAATCTTACTAACAGTTGAAGGTAAGACTTTCTCTAAATATTTTTTAGAAAAAGGCCGATACAAATGAACACATATTAAACCATATTTCTTACCATTAGCATTTTCTTTATCTATAACAAGTTTAATAGTATCACAAACACTACCCATAGCTACAATTACACATTC
>CANQIN010000077.1 GCA_947623995.1 uncultured Bacilli bacterium
AATGGTGGTTATATGTATAGTTATATGATAGGTAAAGTAACTGGTTATGAAAGTAATTCAATTTTTTTAGAAGTAAATAATATTGGCTATCATATTTATGTTGCTAATCCTTTTAGTTTTAATACTGATGGTGATGTTAAAGTATTTATTTATCATCATATTAGAGAAGAAGAACAAGCCTTTTACGGATTTAATACTTTAGAAGAAAAAGAACTTTTCTTACGTTTAATAAGCGTTAAAGGTGTTGGGCCTAAACTTGTCATGCCAATGCTTGCTACAGGAAGTGTTAAAGGAATAATTGACGCGATTGATAGGGAAAATATTTTATATTTAAAGAAATTTCCGAAAGTAGGAGATAAAGTAGCTAGACAAATTATTCTTGATTTAAAGGGTAAATTGATGAGTAATGAAGAAATAGAAAATAATTCGGTTAATGAAGAATTAGCAAGTGTATTAGAAGGTTTAGGATATAAGATGATTGATATTAAAAAAATTATTCCTAATATTGATAGTAACCTACCTATTGAGATTCAAGTAAAAGAAGCATTAAAATTATTATTAAAGTAAGGAGGTTTGATTTAATGGATGATCGCATTGTAGATGCTGAAGAACAAAGTGTGGATGTTTTTGAAAATAATATAAGACCCCAAAGTTTAAAAGAATATGTTGGTCAAAAAGAAATAACTGATAATTTGAAAGTTTTCATTGAAGCAGCAAAAATTAGAAATGAACCTTTAGACCATGTTTTATTATATGGCCCTCCAGGGCTTGGCAAGACAACTTTATCGCATATTATTGCTAATGAACTTGGGGTAAATATTAAGACGGCTTCTGGGCCTTCTATTGAAAAAAGTGGGGATTTAGCGGCTATTTTGTCAACTCTAGAACCAGGAGATGTCTTATTTATTGATGAAATTCATCGGATGCCCAAATTTATTGAAGAAATTTTATATCCGGCTATGGAAGATTTTGAAATTGATTTAGTTTTAAATACCGATGGTAAATCAAGAACCATTAAAATTGATTTACCGCCCTTTACCTTAGTTGGAGCCACAACCAGAGCTGGAGATATTTCTAGTCCTCTAAGAGATCGATTTGGAATAGTCTCTAAATTAAATTATTATAGTGAAGATGAATTATTAAAAATTATTTTAAGAACTAGTAGAGTACTTGATATGCCAATTAAAAAAGAAGCTGCTCGATTAATTGCTAAAAGATGCCGTAAAACACCAAGAATAGCCAATCGTTTATTTAAAAGAGTAAGAGATTTTGCCTTAGTTAAAAATGTTTATGAAATAGATGAAGAATTAACAGAAGATTCATTAAAACGTTTAAAAGTTGATGAATATGGACTTGATTCTATTGATATTGAATATTTAACTAGTTTAATTAAAAAGTTTAATGGAGGACCAGTTGGGGTTGAAACTATTGCTACAAGTATTGGGGAAGAAGCATCTACAATTGAAGATGTAGTAGAACCATTCTTAATGCAAGAAGGTTTTATTAAAAGAACCCAAAGAGGAAGAGTTGCAACTGAAAAAAGTTATGAGCATTTAAAGATTGCTCATAATACAAGTTTATTTTAGGAGGAATTATGGATAAAAATCGTTTAATTATTATTGAAGGACCACAAGGAACAGGAAAAACTACTTTAGCTAATTATTTAAGAGAAAATATTCCTAGTTCTAATTTATATCGTTTAAGTGGGCAAAAAGATAAAAGTAAAACTGGTAAATTAATAAGTAAAAAAATGTATTTAGCTTTACTTTCATATTTAAAACAAATGCAAGATATTCCTGTTGACATTATTTTTGACCGAACTTTTTTTACCGAAGAAGTTTATGCAAGATTAGGTTATAAAGATTATTCTTTTAATGATGTATATAATTATTTAGTAGAAGAATTAACTAAATTAAATTATGATATTTATTTAGTATTATTATATTTAGAAAATCCTCATATTTTTGAAGAAAGACTTAAAAGAGAACCACATCATACCTATCAATCTTTTAGTGAAGAAAATAGTACTAAACAACAAGATATGTATAAAACTTTAGGAGAAGAACTTAATAGTACTAATATTAAAGTCTTAAGACTTGCCATGGATAATTTTGATGAAGCATATAAGAAAATAAATAAAGAATTTAAAATATAGAGGAAAATTATGAGTACAGAAGATTTTGATTACGAATTACCTGAACGTTTAATTGCGCAGACGCCTTTAAAGATGCGTAGTGCATCTAAGCTTTTAGTTTTAGATAAAGATACGGGAGTTATTGAACATAAAGTTTTTACCGATATTAAATCATATTTAAAAAAAGGTGATGTTTTAGTATTAAATAATACCAAAGTTATTCCCGCAAGATTAATTGGTGAGAAAATAGATACTTCGGCTGTTATTGAATTATTGCTTTTAAAAGATTTAGGAGATAATACTTGGGAATGTTTGTCAAAGCCTTTTAAGAGATTACATATTGGAACGAAAATTAAATTTGGTGATTCTTTAATTGCCGAAGTAATGGAAAAAAAAGAAGAAGGTATGGTAACTGTTAAGTTAATTTATGATGGGATATTAATGGAAATATTAGATAAATTAGGTCAAATGCCACTTCCACCTTATATCCATGAACAACTAAAAGAAAAGGACCGTTATCAAACTGTTTATGCCAAAGTCTTAGGCAGTGCAGCAGCGCCTACAGCAGGGCTTCATTTTACGAGTGAATTATTAGATGAAATTAAAGGTATGGGCGTTATTATTACATATGTTACTTTACATGTTGGACTTGGAACATTTAGACCAGTAATGGTAAGTGATGTTAAAGAACATGTCATGCATAGTGAATATTATGAATTAAGTGAAGAGACAGCTAATATTTTAAATCAAGCTAAAAAAGATGGAAGACGAATTATTGCCGTTGGTACAACATCAACAAGAACTTTAGAAGCCGTAATGAGTAAATATCATACTTTTAAAGCTGCTAAAGAAAACACTAATATCTTTATTTATCCTGGTTATAAATTTCAAGCTATTGATTGTTTAATAACTAATTTTCATTTACCAAAAAGTACTTTAATAATGCTTGTCAGTGCTTTTGCAGGTAAAGATAAAATAATGAAAGCCTATAATGAAGCAATTAAATTAGAATATCGTTTTTTCTCTTTTGGAGATGCAATGTTTATCAAATGTGAAAAATAAGGAGTAAAATTATGTTAGTAAAAGAATTAAGAGATGTAATAAAAAAATATGATGAAAAAGATTTAAATGATATTATTGTTGAACTATATAAAAGAATACCTAAAAGTGTTAAAGAAGAATATGAAATTGATAATTATTTAATTAATTTAAAAGATGCTAAAAAAATCAAGAAAGAAGAAGAATCTATAAGTTTTGAATCTCTTACTGAAAAGGTAACTTATTTTTTAGAATGTGTAGACAATAATTTATATGCTCATCCAAATAAAATAATTAACAAAAATGAACGTAGTAAATGGCGTTTTAAAGTTAAAAGATTTTATAAAGAATTAAATAAATATCCTGCTAATACTAAAGAAGGTTTAGAAGCAACAATTCTTTTAATTCAATTATTTAAAAGATTAAGTTATGGATGTATGTATTTAAAATTTAGTAATTGGAATACTTTTGGGGCAATCGGGATTGAACAATCAGTGTATTATGATAATATTATAAAAAGATTATTTGCAAATTCTGTTAATGAAACAAATTTAAATTTATGTATTTCTTTATTAGATGTAAATAAAGACCAAAATGAATTAAGTACCTTTATGTATGATGAACTTATTGATAATTTAAATTCAAAAGAAAGTAAAGAACAAGCTATACCTTTGTTAGATAATAAAATTTCTGAATTAAAAGAAGAATTAAAAGAAGCTCGGGATTACTCTGATAAATTTTATATAGAAGAAAATATTAATGATACAGTATATGCTATTACAAATATTTATTTTACTTTAGATGAATTTGAAAAAGGAATAGCATATTTTCAAAAAAATTATCAAGAAACAACTTCTGAAGTTAAAGAATTTATTTTATTAAATGAAATTGAAAAGTATCATCGTTATGAAGAATGGATTAAAGAATATGAAAGTCATACTATTTTGTATCGAGAATCTTTAGTAGAAAAATATCGGAAATTTAAAAATATTAAAGAGGTTGAAATAAAAAGTTAGATTAGGTGATAAAATGAAGTTACAATTTGAATTAGTAAAAAAAGAAAAAAATACGAATGCTAGATTAGGAAAAATTATATATAATGGTAAAGTTTATGAAACCCCAATGTTCATGCCTGTTGGAACACAAGCTACGGTTAAAACTTTAAGCCCTGAAGAAATTAAAGACGTTAAAGCAGGTATTATTTTAGCAAATACATATCATTTATGGTTAAGACCTGGTGATGACGTGATAAAAGATGCTGGCGGGCTTCATAAATTTATGAATTATGATGGACCTATTTTAACTGATTCAGGTGGTTTTCAAGTTTTTTCTTTAGCAAAGAAAAAAGATATAACCGAAGAAGGCGTTCATTTTAAAAATCAATATAATGGTGATAATTTATTACTTACCCCGGAAAAATCTATTTTAATTCAAGAAAACTTAGGTAGTGATATTGTTATGAGTTTTGATGAATGTATTGGCTATCCAGCTACCGAAGATTATGTTCGAAAAAGTGTAGAAAGAACCCTTCGTTGGGCTAAAAGAGGTAAAGATGTCTTTAAAGGAAAAGATCAAATTCTTTTTGGTATCGTTCAAGGAGGCATATACCCCGAAATACGTCGTCATTGTGCTGAAGAATTAGTTAAAATGAATTTTGATGGTTATAGTATTGGTGGGACAAGTGTTGGGGAAGATAAAAAAACTCAATATCAGATGGTTAGTGATTCCGTAAAATACTTACCAGAAGATAAACTGCGTTATTTAATGGGTGTAGGAGATCCGATTGATTTAGTTGAAAATGTTATTAGAGGAATTGATATTTTTGATTGTGTAAGTCCAACAAGATTAGCAAGACATGGTCATGCTTTAACTAAATATGGCAAGATTAATTTAAAAAATGCAAAATATAAAAAAGACTTTACGCCTATAAGTGATACTTGTGATTGTTATGCATGTAAAAACTATACCAAAGCTTATATTAAACACTTAATTAATGCCGAAGAAACTTTTGGAGCAAGACTTTTATCTATTCACAATATTCGCTATTTAGTAAATTTAATGGAAGAACTAAGGTTAGCAATTAAAGAAGATCGCCTATTAGAATATAGGAAAGAATTTATTAAAAATTATTATGGTGATGATTATGAAAAATAGAACCATTATTCTAATAACAATTTTAACAATAATTATTTCAATATGCGTGGCAACAGTTTGGAAAGTAAATAAACGCCATGAAGAAAGAGAAGTTTTAGTGGTCGAAAAAAGAATTATTGAAGGAGCTATAGATTGCTTTAATAAAGATGATTGTGAAGGAGATAAAGTAACATTAGATACTTTAATTAAAAAAGGATATGCTAAAAAAGAAATAAATCCTCTAACTAAAAC
>CANQIN010000078.1 GCA_947623995.1 uncultured Bacilli bacterium
GTAAATTACTTATTTCAAAAATTTTAGAAAATGAATTTATTTCTAATATATCTCGAAAGTTCAAACCTTTTACTTGTGAAAAATGTGGTTCTACTAATTTCAATTACTTTTTTAATTATCAACGACTCTGTAACAATTAAAATTTTATCTTTTTATTAGGATTCCATACTTTAGGGGTAAGGGGTCATTATATCCAAATTTATATTATTTTAATCATTTTCTATTATTTTTTTAATATTGTTTTTAACTTTTACATTTTTATCAAAAAAAGAATAGTTACTTTCCCCTTATATAAACTATTCGTTAAAAATTAGCTACAATGGTGTTATACCATTTTTTGATGTTCAAAAAATGCCATAACTTGCTAAACATTATATAATTATTTTTTTAAGTGTCAAGTATATAATTATTTTTTTAAGTGTCAAGTTTGACAAGCATTGATGTTTATGTTAGAATAGCCAAATCAAAAGAGGGGGATTAGTTTTATGAATAATGTGTTTTATGTAATGGCTAATAATATTTTTAGTAAAAATTTTGAAGAAGCATTAGCTAATTTAAAAGAGTATATAACTATTAATAAAAATAATAAAAATGTTTTATTATATGCTTTATTATTGGAAGAATTATTAAAAAATAATAATTTAGATTTTAATTTTATTAATACTTTAAATTCTTTTGGTGAAGATAAAGTTGAAGGTTATCAAATGTATTATAAATTAGCGTTTGATAGTGTTTTGAAAAAAGATTATGAACAAGCTTTAAAATATTTAAAAGAATATAAAACTTATGAAAAAAAGCATTCTAAAAATAATAGTTTAGATATTGTTTTATTAGAAATATTATTAGAAGAAGTTAATAACAATAAAAGTGTTGTTATTAATAATCCTACTTTAAATAATCCATATTATTTATTTAAACAATATTTTCAAAAATTACAAGATGATATTAAATCTGAAAATTATTTAGAAGCTTTAAATGATTGTCAAATTGTTAAAAAATATACAGTTGCAAATAAAATTAAGTTTTATAATAATATTGAAAATTTATTAAATAAAATAATTGAAATGGAAAAAAATAAAACTATTTTAAAGAAAGAAACTATGGTTTATCCTAATATTGAAAACTATAATTTTGTATTAGATTTAGCATTAAAGAATGGTGATTATAAAACAGCTTATCGAAATGTTGGTAAAGTTATTTATTATGAATCTAGTAGTATTATTTTAAAAATATATCAACAATTATTATATAAAATAAATCTTTTAAATAATAAGAATCTTAAAGAAATAGAAATTAAAAATAAAGAATTAATTATATGTTTTATAAAAACTAAAGATTATGAAAATTTAAAAAGATTATTAAATAATTATGAAATAGAGTTTTATGCTTCTTTATTAAATATTATTAAAGATATTGAAAATGGTAATTATTTAAATGCTTCTAAATCAATTGAACTATTTATTAAAAAGGGAAATAATAAAGAAATTTATCAAGCTTTATTAAGTATTATTATGGTTAAAGATAAGAGTGGTAAAAAAGAATTTGATGATAAAATTATGGTTTTATATGATGATATATTACATACTAATAGTAAAATTGATTTAGAAATTAAAATAGATAGTTTAAAAGAATTATTAATTAATAAAAATAATATTTTAGAATTAAATCAAGATGAAAAAAATATTCTCAATTTAATTACAATTTATTTTAATGTTAATAATAGTAATATTGATTTAGATAATTATTTTGCTAGAATTAAAAAAGAAGATAATATTATGGATTATTTTAATAAGGCAATGTTTTATGGCGATTATTCGAGTGCTTATCAAATTATGAATTCTGATGAATGGTTTAAAAATATTGACAAAGTTAAAAATAGTACATATTATTCGGTTATTAGAAAAATATTAATTGTTTTGAATATTAAGAATAATAAAAAGATTGTTAAAAAAGAAAATGAAATAACTATTGATAATCATTATTTAGATTGTTTGGCTAATTTAAAACGATTAATTAAAAAAAGAAAATTTGAAGAAGCATATCAATTTTTATGTGAAAATGATTTTTCTTATAACGAAAATAGTAGATTATATTATGAGATGTTATTAAAATATTTAATTAATTTAAAAAGAGGGGAAACTGAGAGTTTAAATCGATAAAAACTCTTTGTTTTTTTAATGTTTTATGTTATATTTTTTATGCAAAGGTTGGTGGTTATCATGGCTTTAACATATGTTTTTGGACATCGTAATCCTGATACTGATAGTGTTTGTTCAGCTATTAGTTTATCTTATTTAAAAAATGCTTTAGGAGAAGAGACGACACCGAGAGTTTTAGGACATATTAATAAAGAAACTAAATTTGTTTTAAATTATTTTAAAGTTAAAGAACCAGAATATTTAAATAATGCTAAAGTACAAATTAGAAATGTTCATTATAATAAAGGAACTTATGTTGATGAAAAAATGTCAATTAAAGAGGTAATTGATTATTTATTAGAAAAAAAGTTAACTGCTGTTCCAGTTGTTGATGAAGCTCATCAACTTGTTAGTTTAATTACTTTAAAAGAAATTGCCATGTTATTTATTAATACGGTTAAAAATAATTTAAATACTAGTTATGATAAAATATTAAAATCTTTAAATGGTAAAGAAATAACCCGTTTTAAAGAAGAATTTGATGGCACTATGATGGTTGCTAGTTATCAAAGTAGTACTTTTATGGAACAGATTAATTTAAAACCAAGTGATATTTTAATTATTGGGGATCGTCATAAAGTTTTAGAGTATGGTCTTTTAAATAAAATAAGTTTAATTGTTTTAACTAATAATTTTAGTTTATCTCCTGATTTATTAGAACTTGCTAAAAAAAATAAAGTAAGTGTTATATCTAGTTCTATGGATACTTATAATACTTGTAATGCTATTTCACTAAGTAATTATGTTAAGACTATTATTTTAAATCATAATCCTAGTATTGTTCATGATTCTGATTATTTAACAGAATTTATTGAAATGGCTCATAAACAAGGTTTTTCTAATTATCCCGTTTTAAATAAAAAGGGGATATGTCTTGGAATGATTAAAGTTACTGAAGCTGGGGAATATGATAAGATGTCAATTATTTTAGTTGATCATAATCAATTAGACCAAAGTATTCCAGGAATTGAAGAAGCAAACATTAAAGAAATAATTGATCATCATAATTTAGGAGCTATAGGAACTAATGTGCCAATTAATTTTCGAAGTATGCCAGTAGGTTCAACTTGTACAATATTATATTCTTTATATTTAGAAAATAATGTTGAAATTCCTTTTGAAATTGCGGGTATTATGTTATCAGCTATTTTATCAGATACTTTAATTTTCCAAAGTCCAACAACTACCGAAAAAGATATTGAAGCGGCTAATAGTTTAGCTAAAATATGTAATTTAGATATTAAAGAATATGGTTATAAAATGTTAAAAGCTGGAAGTAGTCTTGATGCAATGAGTATTGATGAAGTAATTTTCCAAGATTTTAAATCTTATAATATTAGTAATACAACATTAGGTATTAGTCAAATTATTACGATGGATTTTGAAAGAATAAAAAATGATTTAGATAAATATGTTAAAAAATTAGATGAAATAGCTAAAGGTCAATATGAAGTAGTAACCATCTTTATTACGGATATAATTAAAAATGGTTCTTATATTTTATATAATCAAAGTGCTAAAGATATTATTATGGATAGTTATGATTTAGATTCTTTAGAAGAGGGAATCTTTATTCCTAATTTAATCTCAAGAAAAAAACAAATGCTTCCAAAACTAATGGAAACATTAGAAAAACGTAATTAAGATTTAAAACGATAACAATAAATAGTTGGCAAGTTAAATAGTCTCAAAGATAGATCTTCAGTACCAATTCCACTATTTACAAAGATGGTGGTATCTCCTTCAAGATATTTTCCTTTTTCAAAACTCAATGAGTTTTGATTTTTTTTAATTCCACCAATAAAAGGAATTCTTACTAATCCACCTAAAGTATGACCACTAAAAAGAAAATCAACATTGTTTTTTATATCAATTAAAACACTTGGTTCATGACTTAAAAACAATTGAAGACCATCACTATCTTTTTGAAAAGCTTTACTATAATCAGGTATATTTTTAGTTATTGAACCAATTCCACTTAGATATATTGGTGTATTTCCATTATAGTATATTTTTTTATTTTCTCCATTTAAAATTTCAAAATTAGAATTTGTTAATATTTGGTCATATTTATCTTTGTTTTCTAAATCATGGTCACCATATACAGCATATTTTTTTAAATTAGCATTTAATTTACTAAAAGCTTCAGTTAAAAAATTAATATTATTATCTGATAAAGTGATATATGGATCAAATAAATCACCCGAAAATAAAATAATGTCTGGTTTTGCTTCATTAATTTTTTCAATAACTTTATTAACTTCTTTTTCATTAGTTGTTCTACCAAAATGAATATCGGAAAAATGAACAATAGTAAAACCATTAAAAGATTCTGGTATTTTATCATTTGTTAAATAATAATCTTTAACAGTAATTATTTTTGTTTCAATAAAATGCATCCAGATATAAACTAAAACGATAACAATAATAAGAACAATAATTATTTTTATAAAGATATTTATTTTTTTCTTTTCTTTTATCATATTTCACCTATGATATTAAAGATGCAAGTAAAATTAAGACAACAGATAAACCATTATGGAACATATGAGCTGTTATACTTGTAAATATACAATCAGTTTCATAATAGGCTTTACCAAAAAAATATCCTAAAGTTGCATAAGGTAAAATAAATAATAATTCTTTAGAACTATTTAATAAAGCTTGCCATGATGAATAATCTAATTCATTAATAACATGAGCAGCGCCAAAAAGAAAAGCTGTAAAAAGCAAAAATAATTTTTTATTCTTAAATGCTTCTTTAAATCCTTTACGAAAAGCTACTTCTTCTAAGATAGGTCCTAAAAAAACCATTGCTATAAATGAAAAAACTGGATACTCACTTAACAATTCCCTGTTTTGAGCTTCATTACTTGCTAAAGAACCTACTAAACTAATAATTAAAAAATTTAATAAAATCATTAATAAAAAACCTTTTCCCCAATTTTTAAAAGCTATTTTAAAATAGTTTTTAAAATTTTCAAGAAAATTTTGCCATTCTTTAAAGATACTTTTACGATATATAATAAAAATAATTATAACATCTACAATGTAGACAATTATACTTATTAAGGTAATAAATTTAGAATCATCAAAATTCTTTATAAATGGCACAACAAGGAATGATATTATTTGAGGAACTATAACTAAATATAATAATATAATTAAAAAAGCTTTTCCTAATTTTTTTAAATCAATGTTTTTCATTAACTTACTCCTTCTATATAATATTAATATAACATAAAGAAAAAAAATTTTAAATATGTTTGATAAAATAATATGGCAATCGCATAAAAAATAAAGCGTAAAAAATGATACAATGGACTTTTTAAGTAAATAAAAATAATGTATT
>CANQIN010000079.1 GCA_947623995.1 uncultured Bacilli bacterium
AACATAAATTTTCTTTTTATTTTTCTAAAATTTGTAAATTATTAATATTTATTTGATATTCTGCAAAACGTTTAGCAACTCTTCCATTTAATATTACTAAATCTCCAATGTTAAATTCTTTTACTTTCTTTAGTTCATTATTAAATAGAACAAAGTTACCTATTCCACTTTCATCACTTGCTGTTATAAAAGCCATATCTAAATTATCTTTAGTTTTAATTTTTTTAATATTTTCAATTAAAACCACACATTTAACATATTCATTAAAATGAGCTTTAATATCTTCAATTTTCATAATTGTTTTGTCTTGATAAGCACTAGCAGGATGATTACTAATATAAAAACCAAAACTTAAATATTCTTCTTTTCTTTTTTCTTCTAAAGTGTCATCAGGTAAAATGGTAATTTCTGGTTTTAAAACGAATTCACTAGCTAAATCACTTACTAAAGAGGCATAATCTAAAGCTTTATCTAAATTAGCTTTTAAGGTTTGATGATTAAGCTTAAATTCACTTAAAGCATCAGCCATAATTAAAGCTTCAATAGTTTTTTTATTAACACTTTTACCATAAGTTCTAGAGACAAAATCTAAATAATCGGTATATAATCCTTTTTCTCTTTCTAAAATAATATTTTTAGTGGCTTCAATACCTAGATTTCTAATTAAAGTAAAAGGAATTCTTAAAGCATTACCTTCTATTTTATAAGTATCTAAACTTTTATTAATACTAGGTGGTAAAAGATTTATATCATACTTTTTAGCCATACTCATATATTCTTTAGTCTTAGGTGCACTACTAAGGGACATATTTAGTAAATTAGCAATAAAGTATAGAGGATAATAACATTTTAAATAAGCCATTTGGACGCCAATTAAAGCATAACTAACCGAATGAGATTTATTAAAACCATAATCAGCAAATTTTAAAATTAAATCATATATTTCTTTAGCAATATTTAAGGGATAACCATTTAATGTAGCTCTTTTAAGAAATTTCGTTTTTTCTTCCTCCATAATGCTTTTTTTCTTTTTACTCATTGCTCTTCTAATTATATCAGCTTCAGCATAAGAATATTTGCCAACTTTAACAAGGATTTGCATAATCTGTTCTTGGTATACAATAATACCATAAGTTTCTTTTAGAATAGGCTCTAAAGAAGGATGCAGGTAAGTAACCAACTCTTCCCTATTCTTTCTTTTAATAAAAGTGTCAATATTATTCATTGGTCCTGGACGATATAAAGCAATGGCACTAACAATATCTAAAAAATTTTCAGGTTTTAGTTTTCTTAAAAAATTTTTAATTCCTTCACTTTCAAATTGAAATATTCCAATAGTGTCCCCTCTTCTAAATAACTCAATAATTTTGGGATCATTATAATCAATTTGATTAAGATTAATTGTCTTACCAGTATTTTCTTTAATTAAATTTAAAACATTTTCAATAATAGTTAAATTTTTAATACTTAAAAAATCCATCTTAATTAAACCTAATTCTTCTAAATAATTCATACTTATTCCGGTTATTAATTCTTCATTATTTAAATAAACAGGTATTACTTCATCTAAAGATACACTACTAATGACAACACCTGCCGCATGAGTTGAAATATGTTTTTTTAAACCTTCAATTAAAAAAGTTTTTCTAACAACTTCTCTTAGAAGGTCGTCATTCATCACGATTTTTTTAATTTTAGGATTTAATAAATTAGTTTTTAAATCAACTTTAGCATCAATTAATGATAAGAAACTTTCCATCACTTCATTAGAAACTTTTAGGGCTTTACAAACACATCTAAGTGCTAATTTACATTTTAAAGTTCCAAAGGTAATAATATTAGCAACTTTATCCATTCCATAACGATTTTTAACATACTCCACAACTTGATTTCTTTTCGTATCTTCAAAATCAATATCAATATCAGGCATTGTTACTCGCTCAGGATTTAAAAATCTTTCAAATAATAGATGATATTTTATGGGGTCAACATCGGTTATACCTATGGCATAACTAACTAAAGAACCGGCAGCAGAACCTCTTCCCATTCCAACTAAGATATCATTGGTTTTAGCATATTTAACGTAATCATAAACGATTAAGAAATAGTCAACAAAACCCATTTTATTAATAACATTTAATTCATAAGTTAAACGATTTAAATATTCCTCATTAACAAGATTATTTAATCTTTTAGCTAAACCTTTTTTAGCTAAAGCCGTAAGATAAGCATAAGAATCTTTAATATTTTCATCATAATGAGGAATATAACGTTTATCTTTTGGGATAACTAAATTAAATTTATCTAAAATAAAGGAATTGTCTTCATTTTCCTTAAAAAAACTTTCTAAACTTTGATACTGATAATTACTTTTTTCGACTTCATCTAAAGTAATGTTTTCTTCAATTGCTTTTAATAAATCAAGAGAACTTGCATCTTCATTTTTAAAGCATCTAATAAATGGTGCATAAAGAACATTATTGGTTTTTAAATAAGCATTTTTCTTTTCAGTTTCATTTACATATCCTAAATAAAAATCTTCTTCATTAAAGAATGGTTTAATCGTGTCATAACTAGTAATAAAAGATGAATCCATTATAATTATTAAATCATTAAAAAGCTTTTTATCTAAAGATGATACATCTTCTTTGGTTTGCATTTTGGTATGAATTTTTAATAAATTTTGATAGCCTTGATAATTTTTAGCATACATCGCTAAATTAATAGTTAAAAAGGGAACATTTAAGCCAACAATTGGTTGAATTTCATTTTTTAAACATAAATCATAAAATTCCATTACCCCATATAAATTATCATCACAAATACCACAGGTTTTTATCTTTTTTTCTTTTAAAACATCTATTAGTTTTGGTAGGCTTATTAAACTTTTTAATAAAGAATAATCACTTACAATCCGAAGAGGTATATTCATTATTCATCACCCACCTTGTTATAACAATTATATCAAAAGAATCTTAAGAGATAAAGATAGTTTCTTTTAAAATATCATAAAAAATGGCAATTAAATTATAATTATCTAGAAGCATTTGTAATTGACTTCTATACTTAATAATGTTAAAATTTTACAAGAAAAAAGAAAACGTGGAGGTGAAGATTATGGCTAAAGTATTAACAACTAAAAAACCTAAAACTGTAAATAGTCGTAGTAAAGCATTAAATGCTACTAAAACTCGTCAAAAACCAAATAAACAAAAGAAAACAATCAATGGTGAAAAAGTAATTATTACAGCTCGTGAAGCAAAAAAATTAAAATAGGAAAGCCTATTTTATTTTTTTTCTTTAAATAATTTATTATATATTTCTTGATAATTATTAACTAATATAATTTCTAAATTTTCTAAGACATATTCGGGGACTTTTTTTAAGTCTTTTTTATTTTCTTTTGGTAAATAAACCGTATGAATGCCACTATTAAAGGCACCTATTAATTTTTCTTTAATTCCTCCGACAGGTAAGATGTCGCCTCGTAAAGTTATCTCACCAGTAAAAGCAATGGTATTGGAAATAATTTTTTTAGTTATTAAACTAAGAAGCGAAGTTACAATAGCTATCCCAGCACTTGGTCCATCTTTAGGCGTTGCCCCATCAATTGCATGAAGATGAAAATCATATTCTTTAAAATCAAGATTTACTCCATGATGACTTTTAATGTAATCAAATGCAACCATAATTGATTCTTTCATAATATCTTTAATGGAACCACTTATTTCTAATTTACCGTTACCTCTAAATTTACAAGATTCAATAGGTAATACCTTACCTCCAACACTTGTCCAAGCAAGAGCATTTACTAAACCAGCTTCATTAGTTTTAGGTAAAATATCATCTTCAAATTCATAAATATCTAAATATTTCTTTAAATCTTTTTCGGTTAAACTTAAAGATAATTTTTTCTTAGCTTTAATACTTCCAGTTAATACTTTTCTGACTAAATTTTCTAATTTTCTTCTTAATTCTCTTACCCCAGCTTCTTTAGTATAATGAGTTATAATTGAAGAAATAACCCCATCAGGAATAGTTAATTCTTTTTCATTAATTCCATATTCCGTATAAATATTAGGAAGTAAATATTCTTTAGCTAAATTAATTTTTTCATATAAAGTATAACTTGAAACTTCAATTATTTCTAAACGGTCTTTTAATTCAACTGGTATTTTAGTTATATCATTAGCCGTTAAAATAAATAAGACATTGCTTAAATCAAAAGGTTCTTCAATATAATGGTCAATAAATGTAAGATTCTGAGGATAATCTAAGACATCAAGTAAAACACTTGCAGGGTCACCTCGGTAATCTTTAGTCATTTTATCAACTTCATCAATTAACAAAACGGGATTATTCGTGCCACATTTAATCATAGCTTCAATAATTTTACCAGGACCAGAACCAATATATGTTCTTCGATTACCACTTAATTCGGAAGCATCATTTAAACCACCAACACTTATTTTATAAAATTCTTTATTTAAAGCTTTAGCAATTGACATCGCAATTGTTGTTTTACCTACTCCTGGAGGCCCTACTAAACAAATAATCGGACTTCTTAAATTAGGATTACGTTTTTTAACCGCACAATACTCAATAATTCGATTTTTAATTTCTAATAAACCATAATGAGTTTGATTTAAAACGTCTAAAATATGGTCTAAATCATTTTCATCATAAGAAAATTTATGCCAAGGTAACGCAAAAAAAGTTTCTAAGTAATTTCTTATAAATGAAGCATCAGGACTTAAATCATTCATTTGCTCATATTTACTTATTTCTCTTTTAATCTTAGTAACAGTTTTACTATCCAAATCTAAAGTTTCAAGTTTAGCTAACCATTCACTAGCCTCTATCTTCTTTTCATTTTCTT
This sequence comes from uncultured Bacilli bacterium, assembly GCA_947623995.1. Taxonomy (GTDB): domain Bacteria; phylum Bacillota_I; class Bacilli_A; order RF39; family UBA660; genus Ventrenecus. The sequence continues at coordinate 4,880 of CANQIN010000079.1, forward strand.
CTCCTAAAGTTTTTTTAATTTCTTTTAATTTTTCTCTTAAAATAAATTCTTTTTGATTTTCATCTAAACTTTTTTGTAAATTCATATTTAATTCTTGATCAAATTTTAAAACTTCTAATTCATAATTTAAATCATCTAATAAAGTTTGAGCTCTTTTTTGACTACTTACTTCTTGCATATAAAATAATTTTTTATCAAGACTTAAATTCATAAAACTTACTATAACATCAGTCATTTCACCAAGAGTTTCACGATTATTTATTAATCCTAAAATCGCATTAGATAAACTGGGATTTAAACTAACATATTTTTTTAAAGTGCTACCTATTTTTCTTTTTAAAGCACTTTCTAGGGCTGTTTCTATTTTACTAGTTTTAATTTCTTCATAATTACATTTTAAAATATTATTATCATCTTGGTCATTATAATATTTTTTAATTTTAATTCTTTCTTTACCAACAATCTTTACTCTTAAATGACCGTTAGGTAATTCCATTTTACTAGTAATTATTCCATACACTACAATTTTAGGTAAATCACTTACCTCAGGAGTTTCTTCTAAAGTATCTTTAGGAGAGACAACAAGAATTTTATTTTCAAAACTTTTACCACTTAACATTATTATTTTACGAGACAATTC
>CANQIN010000080.1 GCA_947623995.1 uncultured Bacilli bacterium
TTTATTGTATGAAGTTTCCTTCATCTATATACATCATAGCAAAAATATTAGGAAAATTCAAGAAAATAATTGCTGTTCATTTTTTCGTTATATTTACTTTAGTTTGTTATTTTGATATAATTCTTTATGTAAGGAGCCTATGATATGAAAGAAGAAAAAGTTAGTTTTTTAAAATATCAATATGCTTTAAAAATGTTAGAAACTGAAATTGATATTCTTTTAGAAGAATTTGTTCATCGTCATGGATATAATCCAGTTGAACATGTTAAATCAAGATTAAAATCTGAAGAAAGCATTAAGCAAAAATTACAAGAAAAAAACTTAGAATATAACGAAAAAAATATTTTAGTGGGAGCACCAGATGTTGTTGGTTTAAGAATTGTTGTGTCATTTATAAATGATGTTTATGATATCGTTAATATGATTCAAAATTCTCATAATATCATTATTAAACAAAAACAAGATTATATTATTAATCCTAAACAGAGTGGTTATACATCATACCATCTTAATGTTTTAGTGCCTATTTATTTAGAAAATCATGTTGAATATGTAGAAGCAGAAATTCAAATTAGAACTATAGCTATGGATTTCTGGGCTAGTATTGACCATAAAATTCGTTATAAATTTCCTGATGAAATACCTCCAGATATATCTAAAGCTTTAGAAAGTTATGCTAAAGATATTAAACAATTAGATAATAAAATGTATGAATTAAATAAAATTATGAATAGTTATCATGAAAATATATAGAGGGTGCTAAAATGGACATAAAAAGATATAATCCGGATTTAAAAGTGGGATTAACCAAAGAACAAATAGATGAAAGAATTAAAAATAATTTAGTTAATTATGATGATCAACCTAAAACTAAATCAATTAAACAAATTATTAGAGATAATTTGTTTACATATTTTAATTTTTTAAATATTGCTTTAGGTGCTGCTGTTTTTATTGCGGGTTTATTAAATAATCAATTATTTAATGGTTTAAAAAATTGTTTATTTATGGGTGTTATTATTATTAATTCCATTATTAGTATTGTAGAAGAAATTATATCTAAAAAAATAATTGATAAATTATCATTTATTAGTGAAAGTGAAATAATTGCTATTAGAGATGGCAAAGAAGTTAAATGTTCTCTAGAAGAATTAGTTTTAGATGATTTAGTTAAAATTAATATTGGTCATCAAATTGTTTGCGATAGTATTATTATGGATGGGGAAGTAGAAGTAAATGAATCTTTACTTACTGGCGAAGTTGATGCCATAACTAAGAAAAAAGGTGATTTATTATTATCTGGGTCTTATATTATCAGTGGTAATTGTCTTGCTAAAGTAGAGCATATTGGTAGTGAAAATTATACTTCAAAAATATCTCATGATGCTAAAATAGTTAAACCAACTAATTCTATTATTATGAAATCTTTTGAAGATATTTTAAAAATTATTTCTTATTTTATTATTCCGATTGGGATCGTAATGTTTTTTAGTCAATATAATATAACTAATGGTAATATTCCCGAAGCAATATTTTCATCAGTTGCCGCTTTAATTGGGATGATACCAGAAGGTTTAGTTTTACTTACTAGTTCCGTAATGGCCGTAAGTGTTATTAGACTTTCTAAATATAAAGTTTTAGTTCAACAATTATATTGTATTGAAACTCTTGCTAGAGTAGATGTTATTTGCTTAGATAAAACGGGAACTTTAACGGAAGGTAAAATGGTAGTTAAAGATGTTATTAACCTAAATAAGAAAAATAATTTAGATGAAATACTTACCAATTATGCTTATTTTAGTATGGATGCGAATGAAACAATGAAAGCCTTAAAAGAACATTTTAAAAGTGCTGGTAGTTATGAAGTTACTGATAAAATTGCTTTTTCATCAGAAAGAAAATTTAGTGCTATTTCTTTTAAAAATCATGGAACTATTTATTTAGGAGCACCTGAATATTTACTTAATAAAACAGCTTTAAATAAAATTAAAGATTTAGAAAAATATCAAAATGAATATCGGGTTTTAGTTGTTGCAAAAGGTAAAGATAAAATAACTAAAAAGCCAGATGGTTTAGAAGCAATTGGTTTAATTTTAATTGAAGATGTTGTAAGAAAAGAAGCTTTAAAAACTTTAAATTATTTTAAATTTCAAGGAGTAAGAGTAAAAATTATATCTGGAGATAATGTAAAAACTGTTTTAAAAATTGCCGGTAAAGTTGGATTAGAAAATGTTAAAGGAATAGATTTAGAAAATTTAAGTGAAGACGAATTAATAAACGCTATTAAAGAATATGATGTTTTTGGTAGAGTTAAACCAGAAGAGAAAAAAATAATTATTGAAACCCTACAAAAAGATAATCATTGTGTTGCTATGACAGGTGATGGAGTAAACGATGTTTTAGCTTTAAAACAAAGTGACTGTGCAATTTCCATTGCTAATGCTACAGATGCTGCAAGAAACGTTGCACAACTAGTATTGCTTGATAATAATTTTGATTCTCTACCTAAGATTGTGGAAGAGGGAAGAAGAACAATTAATAATATTGAAAGATCAGCATCTTTGTTACTTAGTAAAACAACTTATACGATGTTATTAATTATATTTAGTATTATTGTTGGTTCTAGATATTTCTTTGTACCAATTCAACTTACTTTAATAACAGGATTTACAATTGGAATACCGTCATTTATTCTTGCTTTAGAGCCCAATAAAGAATTAGTAAGAGGTAATTTCTTATTAAAAATTATGAGTAAAAGCCTACCTTGTGCTTTAACAGTTTTCTTTGATGTCATTTTAATTATGGCTTTCTCTTATGTATTTGATTTGCCATATCAATTTTATAGTACAATGGCTGTATATTTAACAGGAGTAACAGGATTTATTTTCTTATATAAAATAAGTGTTCCATTTACAACTTTAAGAAAACTACTATTTGCCTTTTTATTAACTGGTTTTATATATGCTATAACATTCCAAAACGAATTCTTCAATTTAATGAATTTTACACCTCAAACAATCTTAATTGGCTTGGTTTTGATTTTCGATTCATTATATGTTTTTAAAAAACTTTATGATTTAAGTATTAAAATATTTCATAAATTAGACCCAACAATAAATTAAAAAAATCATTCTTTAATGAATGACTTTTTTGGTTCCATTTCTTTTAAAGCATATTCACATGCTTGAATAACAAATTTAGAAAAAGTTATTTCTGTACCTTCTAAAACATGTTCAATGTCTTTTATTAAAGGTAATGGGAAACGGATTGTTTTATTTTCTGTTTCTTTTTTTTCGGTATTTAATTTAAATGCCATTTTATCACTCCTTAAATTTATTGTAAGGCAAAAATAGCAGATAATATGCCTTGCATAACGCAATGCAAGAATGTTATAATATTTTTAATTATACTAGGGCATAATAAAGGTAAGGAGTAAAATATGAAGCTAGAAAAGTATGTAGATAAAAATGTTAAGAAAAGAAAAATAATCTTAATAAGTATAAGTGTAATAGTACTAATAAGTGTTTCTTTTTTACTATATAAAACTTTTGCATCATATAATGAAAATGTTGAATTTCCAATGATGAAAGGCCAAGTAGATTATTTTGGAAATAGTGAATATATATTTTGTATTTTATAAATATGGAGAACTAGTAGAAGAAATGCCATTAAAAGACAATGTTGATAACATTGGTTTTGATCATGCCGAATGTGATAATGAAGCAAGTATTATATGGAATGAAGAAGAATGGGCTCCATTAGTAAAAAACTTAAAATATGTTAAAACCAAATGTAGTTTATATTTTGAAAAGATGAAATATTATGTATCAACAAATGGAAGTGATGAAGCAAATGGAAATAAAGAAACACCATTAAGAACAATACAAGAAGCATACAACAGAATAATAACAAGAGGAACAATAATATTATTAAGTAATATCGAAGAAAGTAATGGCTTAACATTTAATAGTGAAGGAAAAGAAGTAACAATAACAAGTGAAGATGGAACATATGAAATAGATAGAGGTTCATCATTAACAAGTAAGCCAATACTAGAATTAACAAATAAAAATAATTTAACCTTAACCAATGTAATTTTTAATGGCAAAGAAATAAGTTCAACAAAAGCATTAATAGAAGTAAATAACTCATCATTAACAATAAATGATGGAACAATAATAGAAAATGGTAATGATACTGCCTCAAGTGGAGGTGGAATAAGAACCTTAAATGATAGTAAACTAATAATAAATGGAGGAGAAATAAAGAATAATAAAGCAAAATATGGTGGTGGAATAGGAATTCATGGAAAAACCTATTTTGAAATGAATGGAGGAAGCATTACAGGAAATAATGTTTTTACTCAAAATGATTGTAATGGAGCTGGAATCCATATAGCAACATCAGGTGAAAATGGTTCAATAATAAATATAAAAGATGGATTAATTAGCAAAAATATATCACAAAATACTGGAGCAGGAATAGGGGTATCAAAAAATAGTCAGGATAAACGCATGAGAAATTATGCGTTTTTTATGATATTATAATAATAAAAAAGAAAAAAGGTGGTAAAAGAATGGCAAAGAAATCAAAAAAATTGGAGGAAATAAAAAGTATGGTAAAAGGATTAGATATAGACTATGAAGAAATAGATTTAAGTGTTTTAAATAATTTTGTAACAATAACAAAAAAATTAGATGATTCAAGAGTTAAGTATAAAATAAAACACAATATGAGTGACATAGTAATGATAGTTTTATTAGGAATACTTGCTAATGCAAACACTTGGAATGAAATATATTGTTTTGCAGTAGCTCATGAAGAATGGTTAAAAACATTTTTAGAATTGCCATCAGGAATACCATCACATGATACAATACAAAGGGTAATCGCAATAATTAATCCAACAACATTATATACAAGCACAGTAAAATATTTAATAAATTTAATAAATAATTTAACCACTAAATCAACTGAAAAAGATGTAAAAAGTATGGATGGAAAAACAATAAATGGAAGTTCAAGAAGTGAAGCAACAACAGATAAAATAAAGCCTACAAATGTTATGAGTATTTATTCACATGATTATGGAATGTCTATAATACAAGATTTCATAGAAGATAAAACGAATGAAATACCAATGGGACCAGAGTTAATAAAACAATTAAATTTAAGTGATTCTATAATAACAGCTGATGCTCTAAATACTCAAAAAGAAACAGTAAAAGCAATTGTTAAAGCAAAGGGTGATTATGTATTAGCATTAAAAGCTAATCAAGGAACTATGTATCAAGAAGTAAGTGAATATTTTCATGATAAAGAACTATTAAAAGAGCTAGAATATTATTCAGAAACAGAAAAATCACATAGTAAATATATAAAACGTGAATATTATATAAGCGATAACATAAAATGGCTTACTAATTATAAAGATTGGAAAAACATTAGTGCGACCGTGTTAGGTCAAATAGTTTAGTAGGTGGAAATCCTATCTAGAAAGGTGTACCCACACCACTA
>CANQIN010000081.1 GCA_947623995.1 uncultured Bacilli bacterium
AAATTTAAATGTATTTTCATGTTCGTTTGTGGCTTAAGCAAACGAAGTGAAGCGGAAAGGAATGATTGGAAATATGGCAGTTAAGGAAAGTCAAATAGATGAAATTAGAAAAAGTGCAGACATTGTTGAAATCATTAGTTCTTATGTTCCCTTAACTTTAAAAGGTAAAAATTATTTTGGGGTTTGTCCTTTTCATCAAGACCATTCACCATCTATGAGTGTTAGTAAAGAACGACAATTATATAAATGTTTTTCTTGTGGAGCCGGTGGAAATGTTTTTAACTTTGTTAAAGAATATGAAAATGTTAGTTTTCTAGAATCCGTTTCGATTGTTGCTAATAAAATTGGGATGAACTTTACAAATAATTATCAAAAACCTAAAGAAGAACATGAAGAAGAATTTAAAATTATGCAATTAGCTAGTTTATTTTATCAAAATAATTTACAATCTAAAGAAGCTAAAAGAGCTAAAGAATATTTGCATAGTAGAAATATTACTGATGAAATGATTTTAACTTTTCATTTAGGATTAGCTTTAGAAGATAATTCTTTAGGTTCCCTACTGGAAAAGAAAAATTATCAAAATGACTTATTAGAAAATTTAGGCTTGATTAGAAAAAGCGGTTTAGATTATCATGATGTTTTTTCAAATCGCATAATTTTTCCGATTGAAAATCCTGATGGTAAAGTAGTTGCTTTTACGGGAAGAGTATATTTAAAAGATGCTACCCCCAAATACTTAAATAGTAAAGAAACAATTTTATTTAAAAAGGGTAATGTCTTATATAATTATCATCGCGCTAAAGAAAAAGTAAGGCTCATGAAAAAAGTTATTTTAGTTGAAGGTAATATGGATGCCATGCGCATGTATTCCATGGGCTTTTATAATACCATTGCTTTAATGGGAACAAGTCTTACCAAAGAACAAATTGATTTAATAAAAAAATTAAGAGTTCCGCTTACCTTAATGCTTGATAATGATGATGCTGGTAAAATAAATACTTATAATAATGGTGTCTTATTAGAAGAAGCTGGCATTGATATTGATGTTGTTAGACTAAGTAAAGCGAAAGACCCTGATGAATTTTTAATAAATTATGGCAAAGAACAAATGGAAGAATGTTTAAAACATCCCATCTCATTTTTAGAATTTAAATTAGCCTATTTAAAAGAAAATAAAAATTTAGCTGATTCTAAAGAATTAGTAAAGTATATTAAAGATGTTTTAAAAGTCTTAGAAAAATCTGATGAATTAGAACAAGAAATAACTATTAAAAAGTTAGCTAAAGATTATGATTTATCTTATGATTTATTAAAAAGTGAATTAAGTAAGAACGAAAAAAAAGTAGTAGATATACCAATTAAACAAGAAATAGAAAGACCTAAAAAAAATAAATATGAAATGTGTGCTAATGCTATTTTATATTATATGATGAATGATGTAAAATACCTTAAAATGTATCAAAAAAAATTAAACTATTTTAGTTTAAAAAAATATCGACAAATTGCCAGTGAAGTATTATACTACTTTGAAAAGCACAAGACGATTAATTTGGCTGATTTCTTAAGTTATGTTGAGACTTCACCAATCAAAGATGACATAAAAGAAGTAATAAATAGTATAAAAGAAAAAGAATTAACCGATGCTAAAATGGAAGAATACATCAAAAGTATGAAAAGGATAATGATTGATGAAGAAATTAAAGAATTAAAATTAAAACAAAAAAATAGTTTTGATGAAAGTGAAAAAAATGAAATAGCTATTAAAATAACCGAATTAAAAAAGGATAAAGAAAAATTATAGAAAGAAGTGGATAAAATGACAAAGTATGAAATGAAGAAACAAGAATTAATTAATTTAGGAAAAGAACAAGGATATTTAGTTATTAGAGAAGTAGCTGAAGTTTTAAAAGAATGTCGTGTTAAAAAAGAAGATATGTCTAAATTCTATGAAGTATTAGAAAGTGAAGATATTAAATTAGTTGAAAAAGAACCTGATAAAAAATTAGAAAAAGTTAAGAAAGTTAAAGAAATTAAAACTTTTGAAGAAAGAAAAAATGAATTAATTGAGTTAGGTAAAAAAGAAGGTAAAATTACTTTTGAACAATTAGCAGCTTCTCTTAAAGGTTTAGATGTTGATAATGATTCATTAGATGTTTTATATAATGAGTTAGTAAGTAATAACATTGAAATTGTTGGGGAAGATGACAAAGAAAGTGATAATACTGAAGATGATGGATCACCAATTATTTTAGATGATGCTGAAATAACTAAAGATGTTAATATTAATGATCCAGTAAGAATGTATTTAAAAGAAATAGGACGTATTTCTTTATTATCAGCGGAAGAAGAAATGGATTTATCTATCAGAGTAGCTAATGGCGATGAAGAAGCTAAAAACAGGTTAGCTGAATCTAATTTACGTTTAGTTGTATCAATTGCTAAAAGATATGTGGGAAGAGGACTATTATTTTTAGACTTAATTCAAGAAGGTAATATTGGTTTAATGAAAGCTGTAGATAAGTTTGATTATGATAAAGGATATAAATTTTCAACTTATGCAACTTGGTGGATTAGACAAGCAATTACTAGAGCCTTAGCTGACCAAGCCAGAACCATTAGAGTACCAGTTCATATGGTTGAAACAATTAATAAAATGGCTCGAATTCAAAGACAATTAACTCTAGAATTAAATAGAGAACCAAGTGAAGAAGAAATTGCTAAAAAAATGGGTATATCAGTTGAAAAGGTTCGTGACGTTATTAAAATTAGTCAAGACCCAGTATCACTTGAAACCCCAATTGGCGAAGAAGATGATTCTCATTTAGGTGATTTTGTTAAAGACCCAAATAGTATGACTCCTGAAGAATATGCAACAAATGAAATATTAAAAGAAGAAATAAGAGAAGTTTTAAGTACCTTACAAGAAAGAGAACAAGAAGTTCTAGAACTAAGATTTGGTCTTATTGATGGAACAAGTCATACTCTAGAAGAAGTTGGTAAAAAATTTAATGTAACTAGGGAACGTATTAGACAAATTGAAGCCAAAGCTTTACGAAAATTAAGACATCCATCAAGAGCTAAAAAACTAAAGGATTTCTTAAATGACTAAAAGATTAGAATTAATTGCTTCATTAATTGATGAATTTGATAAAGTAATTGATATTGGTACTGACCATGCTTATTTACCAATTATGTTACATCAAAAAAACATTAAATGTCTAGGAACTGATATTCATCAAAATGCCCTTGATAGTGCATATCATAATTTATTAGAATATCATTTAGAAAAAGACATTCCTTTAGTACTTGCTGATGGCCTTAAAAATCTTGATGTTTCTAATTATAATACTTTAGTCATTGCGGGTATGGGATATAATACTATTAAACATATTTTAGAAGATAAAACTAAATTAAAAACAATCAATAAAATTATTGTTCAATCAAATAATGATTATGATAAATTAAGATTTTTCCTTAATGAATTAGATTATACTTTAAAAGAAGAATATATTATAAAAGATAAAAATCATTTATATCATATTATGAAATATCTTAAAGGAAAAGAAGTTTTAACTAAAGAAGAAATATTATTTGGTAAATTTAATAAAGATTATCTTAATTATTATGAAGAGTATTTATTAAAATTAAAAAAGATATTAAAAAATATCCCTAATAATCATCAAGAAGAAAGAAAAAAAATTGAAGAAGAAATTAGTTTATTAACTAAATATTTAACAAATTTTTCTAACTAATTTTTCTTCTTCATTAATTACATAATTAGTAGTATTAACAAGGGTTGTTAAATAAAATTTTAATAACCATAATTTATTAGCCATATTTTGATACTTTTCTTTAGCGTAATCAGCTAAAGGTATAACATAATTTTGAGTTTCAATAATATAATTCTTCATTTTTTCTAAAGAAAAGGCATTATTCATTGTTGATAAATTATGAATTCTATCAATTAATTTAATTATAATGGCATCACAATTAGTTTTAATATTTTCATAATAATTTTTTAAAGCAATATCTTTACTGAGATTTGCTTTTTTGATGAAAGTAAGTAAATTAACAATATGTTTAATTTCATCAGTAATATTTATTAAATCTAAATTAGCATTTTGGTCTTCAATCGTGTCATGTAATAGTGAACCACTAATAATATTATCAGAATCAAGTCCAGCACCTATCGAAAAGAAAGCTACACTTAAAGGATGAATTATATAAGGGTCTCCACCTAAACGTTTTTGATCTTTATGGATTTCTCTAGCAAAAGGCAGGGCAACTAAAGCATTTTCATAATGCTTTTTTTCACAATAAGTTTCTAAAAAATGATACATATCTTTAATTTCTAAATCTTTTTTTACTTCCATACCAACTACCTCTTTCTATTGACAATATATCACAATTATAAATATAATAAAAATATATATTATTTATAGTTAAAATAACGGGAGGTTATAATGAATTTAGATTTATGGAATTTATTTTATGAAGTAGCCAAAGTTAAAAATATCTCAAAAGCTAGTGAAAAATTACACATTTCTCAACCAGCAATAACTAAACAAATTAAAAAATTAGAAAGCATTTATAATTGTAAATTATTTATTAGAAATCAAAAAGGAGTTATTTTAACTAAAGAAGGTAATTTAATATTTAATGATATTGAAGAAGCTTTAAATCTGCTTTCTAAAGCCACTCAAAAAATTAAAGATGGTCAAGATCTATTAGTGGGTACAATTAGAATAGGTATTAGTACGACTTTAGCTAAAAATTTTTTAATGCCTTATATTAAAATGTTTCATAAAGACTATCCAAGTGTTAATTTTGAAATAAGTACAGACCCAACAAGTAAATTAAAAGAAGATTTAAAAAAAGGAAATATTGATTTTATAATTAATAAATTTCCTTTAATAATAACCGATGATTTATGGTATCAGAAATTAGGAACTTTAGAAGATATTTTTGTCGTAAGTAAAGATTATCAAGAATTAATAGGTCAAAAACTTAATTTAAAAGATTTAGTTAAATTACCAATTTTAATGCAAAAACAACCATCAAGTTCTAGAGATTATATTGAAAAATATTGTAAAGAAAATAATGTTACTTTACATAGTGTTATTGATGCAGCATCTTCTAATTTATTGATTGAATTTGCTAAAATAGGTTATGGAGTAGGAGTAGTAACTAAAGAATATGTTTTAAAAGAATTAAAACAAAAAGAATTATATGAATTAAATGTAATACCCAAAATACCTAAAAGAGATTTTGGAATTATCTGCTTAAAACAAAATTATTTTAATAAATGTTGTGAAACATTTTTAGAAATGATAAAAAAATAAAATTATGAGCAGACCAAAGCTGACCAGAGCTGACCAGAGCTTACCAGAGCTAATGGTGTTCAATGGTGGTTACTACTCAGCCATGAATAATAAAAAAAACACAAATAAATAAAAATATGGTATTATATATTTGAAGCGAGAAA
>CANQIN010000082.1 GCA_947623995.1 uncultured Bacilli bacterium
GATGATAATTGGAAAGAATTAGTTAAAAATATGGTTGATAAATGTGATAACTTAAATGACTTTCAAAAGGAAGTAATTAAATTTTGTTTAGAAATGCAACATGAAGAAAATAAGAAAAAAATTATAGATCAAGAAAACAAAAACAATCAATGAAAATATTTTTGTGAAACAAAAATAAGTATCTGCGGAACAAGAATAAATATTATTAGATATATTACTAATGGTAAATGAACTCTCGAGGTGGTGATGGTGCTGAAATAATTTATGCTCTTCGAAATAGTGATGCCTTATCAAGAAGTATTGCTAATGAATTTATTAAATCAGGGCAAAATGTTCGTAAATATTATCAACGAAGATTACCATCTGATCCATCAAAAGATTATTATTATATTTTAAGAGATACTCCTAATAATGAATCAATTATTATTGAATATGGTTTTGCCGATGGTAGTGGGGATGATCCATCATTAATCAAAAATAATTGGGAAGATTTAGCTGAAGCTGTAGTAAGAGGAGTAGCAAATTATTTGGGTGTACCATATAAACCAATTGAAGGAAGCAATATTTATGTTGTTAAAAAAGGTGATACTTTATGGAATATTGCTAGAAATTTTGGTATTAGTGTAGATGAGTTAAAAAAAGCTAATAATTTAACAAGTAATAGTTTATCGATTGGTCAAACTTTAGTAATTCCTGGTATGGAAAGTGAAGGAGACTATTATACTGTTGTTAAAGGTGATACTTTATATAAAATAGCTAATCAATTTGGTTTAAGTGTTGATGAATTAAAAAGATTAAATAATTTAAGTAGTAATACTTTATCAATAGGGCAACGACTTTTAATAAAACCATCTATAAGTGAAGATGTAACAGATACATATACTGTTAAAGCAGGTGATAGCTTGTATCAAATTGCTCGTAAGTATAATACAACTGTTGATGATTTAAAACGTTTAAATAATCTAACAAGTAATTTATTATCGATTGGTCAAGTTTTAAAAATACCAAGTGAACCAATAAGCGATGAAGAAAATATTATTTATACCGTAGTAGCGGGCGATAATTTATATCAAATTGCTAAACGTTATAATACAAGTGTAAGTGCTATTAAAGATGCCAATAACTTAATAAGTGATTCCCTATCAATAGGTCAAAAACTTATTATTCCAAGATAGATTTATTTCTATCTTTTTTCTTTATAAAATTAATAAATAAAAAATAGTTTAAATATGATCGATTTAACTTTTTCATAATATGAACATTATTATAGCGTAATAATTTTCAAAAGCAAAAAGTTATTACGATTAAACGTAATAACTTTACAAAAATATTAAAATAATATATAATGTAAACAGAGGTGATTTATATGCTTTTAAGAGAAGATTACTTATCTAAAATAAGAGGATTTTATGATTCGGATTTAATTAAAATATTAGTAGGCATAAGAAGATGTGGAAAATCAGTTATTTTAAATCAAATAATAGAAGAATTAAAAGAAAAAAGAAAAATAGATGAAGAACATATAATATTTATCAATTTTGAATTTATTGAATTTGAGGAACTATTAGATTATAAAAAATTAAATAAATATATAAAAGATAAAATTAAAGATGATAATATTTATTATTTGTTTTTTGATGAAATTCAGAATGTGGATAATTTTGAAAAAGTTGTTAATTCATTGCGTGCTCAAATAAAAAATATAAGTATATTTTTAACTGGATCTAATAGTAAAATGTTATCAGATGAATTATCATCAGTTTTATCTGGTAGATATGTTTTATTTAATATTAATCCTCTATCATATAAAGAATATGTGTCTTTAACCAAAAAAGATGGAAGAGACTTAAATACTTTTTGGGATTATGCTAAATGGGGAGGACTTCCAAATAGATGTGAATTTACAAATGAAATAGATATAAAAAATTATCTTCATAGTGTATATGATTCTATTATTTTAAGAGATGTTGTAAAAAGATTAAATTTAAAAGATACTATTCTTTTTGATATGATTTTACAATATTTAATTGAAACAACTGGTCGTGAATTTTCTGCTGAAAATATTATAAAATATTTGATTAATGAAAATAAGAAAATATCTAATGAAACACTTTATAATTATATAGATGCTTTATGTAGGGCATTAATAATAAAAAAGGTATATAGATATGATATTGCAGGTAAAAGTGTATTAAAAACTTTAAACAAGTATTATGCAACTGATTTAGGAATTGCTCAAATTAAAAATAATAATTCCGAATTTAAAAGTTATCTTGTTTTAGAAAATATTGTATATAATGAATTAATAAATAGAAACTATGAAGTATATATAGGTAAGACTAAAAACAGTGAAGTAGATTTTATAGCCAAAAAAGATGGAAATATAAAATATATTCAAGTAACTTATGAAATAGCAGTTAATGATGATGCTATTGAAAGAGAATTTGGAACATATAAGTCTATTGAAGATAATTATCCAAAATATGTAATTTCTCTTGATAAAATAGATTTATCAAGAGATGGTATTATTCATCTAAACTTAATTGATTTTCTATTAGGTGAAGATTTTTAATTTATATGAAAAAAGAAAAAATCCTAAAAGAATAAATAAAAATATAGAAGTGCAAGCGTGGTGAAAAGATTATAGGTAATGTAAGAAAAGATTTAGAACAAGAAATTGGAGAAAACGTAGTTACTACAAATAATGCATTGAACTGTGAATACATAGATGAAAAAAATTAAAATGAAGTAAAGTTAATTATAATCTAGTTTTTAATAAAATTAAAAATTTATAAAACAATCTTTTTTAACAATAAAGATAATATATGAGGTGTAAAATGCAAAAAACATATCCATATTTAGGAAATTATGGAATAGTAAAAATTAAAAAAGGAAAATTTAAAGGTAGATTTGGCTATTATGACGATGATGATTTAGATTTTGATGGAGTAATGAAATCAGTAGTTTATTTTGGTGAAATGCTTGATAATTCAAAACATTATTATATTGAGCAAGAAAATATTACAAAGGATTTTACAATAGAAGATTTAAAGAAGAGAAAAAATGAGATAAGGTCTCAACTATGGAGTAGAATAAGTGAACATAAAAGACTAGAATTAATTGAAGAAAAAGAACTTATAGATTCTGAAATTTATAATAGATTTGAGAATTATATTGACTTTTCCAAACTTAAAAATAAAAAATTGTTTCTTTCACATTCATCAAGGGATAAAGATTTAGTAATATCAGTAGCACTTGATTTAAATGAAAAGGGTATTACTACATGGCTGGATGCTTTTGATATATTGCCTGGCGAATCCATCGTTTCAAAAATAAATCAAGGATTAGAAAATTGTGAATTTATATTATTATTTTTATCTAAAAACTCTGTAAAATCAAATTGGGTTACGAAAGAATGGGAAACAATATTATGGAATGAAATAGATACAAATAAAATAAAAATAATTCCCATAAAACTAGAAGATTGTCAAATTCCTAAGATATTGCAAACAAAAAAATATATTGATTTTAGTGTTAATTATGATAATGGAATAAATCAACTTATTAATACAATAATAGAATATGAACAAAAAAGAATGTAAATATACAACGACTATCATGAGATGGTTGACGGTACGGAAATAATTAATATTTCTAAAAAAGAGATACCTTATGAAATATTTCTAGAAATTTTGGTATAAGCGTTGATGATTTAAAATGTTTAAATAATCTAACAAGTAATTTATTATCGATTGGTCAAGTTTTAAAGATTCCAAGTGAACCAATAAGTGATGAAGAAAATAATATTTATACTGTAGTAGCGGGCGATAATTTATATCAAATTGCTAAACGTTATAATACAAGTGTAAGTGCTATTAAAGATGCTAATAACTTAATAAGTGATTCCCTATCAATAGGTCAAAAACTTATTATTCCAAGATAGATTTATTTCTATCTTTTTTGGTGAAATAAATGTATAATGATATAAATAATAGAAAGGTAATTTACTATGTGGAAAAAAGATATTAATGAAAACATTGATTATATAATTAAACAAATAGAAATTAATTTAAATAATATTAATGTTTTGGAAAAAGAATTATATTTTGAAATGTCAAAAAAACAAATTGTTGATTGCTTTAAAAAAATTTTTATAACAGTAAAAAAATGGAAACAATATATTGATAATAATGATATATATTCAATACAAAAAGAATACAAAGAAATAGAAAGTGATGTCTCAGAGTTAGAATTATGTTTAGTAGAATATGATAATATATTTCATTGTGAAGGTATTTCATATTCTTTACACAAAATAGGAAATATTTTAATTGAAATTTTAGATAATAAGGAGGTAGATTAAAATGGCTGATGATAAACCTATTATTAAAGCAACAACACCAAATAGTCAAAAGTATGATACCAAAATTGATATTTATACTAATGATCCAAGAGAAGAACATGAATCAATTCATATTGCAATAAATAGCGATGATAAAAGTGCACATATAATTGATACAACTAATGGGAGTACAGAACATTCCGATGTTAAATGTTTTTTAACTACTGCATGTATGCGACATTATTATTCTAATTTTAATGATAATTGTTATGAATTAAAAATACTAAGATGGTTTAGAGATAAATTTGTAGATGAAGATGATATTAAACATTATTATGAAATTGCTCCAATTATTGTTGAAGCAATTAATAATGAAAAAGAAAATGAAACAATTTATAGTTATATATATCATGATATTATCGAATATTGTATTGCCCAAATAGAAAACAAAAATTTTGAAGAGGCTTATTTTAGATATAAAAATTGTATTTTAGCTTTTGAAGAAAAATTTGCAAGGCCGTTTTTGGAAAAAAAATTAGTAAATGTTTTAAAATTAAGTAGGTAAAATTATGCTTTTAATTAATAATAAAGAATATAGAGTATTATCTTCGAAAATTAAATATATAAATGCAACCTATAATAAAATAAAAGGATATTCTATTTTAATTTCTTTAGATATCGAATTAAATAATATTAAAGGATATATTAACTTTTATGTAGATTTTTTTCCAGATAAAAACTTTAAAAATATTGAAAATAAGACATATGAAGAGTTACCTACTAACTTAGATTCTAAAATATCGATGATTGAAATATTTGATACGAATGAATTTATTGATTTTATTGAAAGTATTGTTATATTAGAATTTAAAACTATTCAAAATAATCAAATTGAAGTAAACTTAAGTATAAATGATGAAGCAATTAAATTGGACTATAATGGACAATTAGATATTAAGTAAAAATAATTTAAAATTTCTTGATTTTCGCCACTAGATACTATTAAATAGGGCTGTGTATTAGAATAGTGGTGTTAAAAGTATAGAAATAAAATAAATAGTGCGATATAATTAAGTTGCTAAAATT
>CANQIN010000083.1 GCA_947623995.1 uncultured Bacilli bacterium
CCAGTAGCATTTCTTGCCGCGGCAACATTAGCTGTATTAATCGAAGAATTAATGGCATGATTAATATGATGAGCAATATGAATATCGTTATAAGAATAATACATTCCATAATTAGCATAAACATCAGGATATTCACTTATTTTCGTATTCATAGATTCTTCAACTTCATCAGCTAAACCAAAAACGGTTGCATAAACTAAATATCTTTCCCACAAAACAATTTGGGGTAATTCTTTGGTATCAAATGTTCCAAAATCTTTCAAAAAGTTTTTAAAAGCATTCCATCTAACATAATCTTCATTACCTTTTTTAGTTCTTTTCTTAATCATTAAAGAATATATTAAATAAATCATACTAATTGGAAAAATAGCATAACCTAAAATAAAATCAACATGATAATAATAAACAATAAAACTAATTAAAAGGGCGACTAGCAAAATTAAGATCCCACTTACAATTGGAATACCATTTTTTTCATAAAAGTTTTGTCTTTCCCCATCTTTTCTAGCACAATTTAACCAATTAGAATATTTTGATTGAAAAGTACTATAGGAATTTTTAGCATAATTATCTAATTCTTTAGAAGTAAATTGACTATCTTTACCAACTGTTTCAAATAGAAAATCTAATAAAACATTTTCCGTTTCATTAACGTTATCCCGATTTAATAAAGTAAATTGATAATCTTTATTTTTAGCATTTGTAGGTATTTCATCAACTTTAATATTTTTCTTATAAATTAAATTCATAATTGATGCCGACATCGCATTAGAAGTAATACTTCCCTTCATTAAGTAATCAACTACTTCAACATTATAATCATCAATAAATTCTCGATTATATTTATTAGTAAAATCACTTTTATATTCTTTATCATAGCGAATATACACATATATCCACCAAGCTATTAAAAATAGGATAAAAATGATACTTACTACCACTACAATATTATAAATCATTTTAGCAAATTTAATTTGTTCTAAAGTTGCTTCAGCTCTTTTAGTTTCCACTTCTAAAATTTTATCTAAGGCTACTTCATTACTTTTATTTAAAGTACTAGAATTAGTAATTAAATTTTTATCAAATGTCATTCTAATATCAACAGGACTATTTTTGTCTAAAGATTTCATAGTTGCCAAAATACTGCCATTATCAATTTTATTAATATTTCCCGTTATATCACCATGCGCCCAAAAACGAAATAAATTGGAATTATCTTCATTTGGTAAATGAACTTTTATTTGTAAATTATTAATTTTATCTTCAAAACCATCACCAATAAAAGTCCAATAAAGTTCAGCAACATCTTCATGCATTACCACTGCACTAGAAATAGTATAAGAAATTAAGTATGCCACACTTTCATTTTTACCTTCATAATACATTTTAAAACTTTTACCATCACTTATACTACTTTCAACATAATCCCCATCTTTAGCATCACTATCATAATAAACTTTAGTTAAGGGTTTAAAAACTTCATTAAAAGTATTAAAAGATACTTCATCTTCTTGTTTTTTGGCAAATATTTTAACATTCGTAAGACCTTTAGCATTATAAATAGCATTATCACTATAACTATTAGAATTACTACTTAATTTACTATTTTTATACATTATATCTCTAATATAACCATGAAATTCCCCATCTAAAACAATTAATTCTTTAATATTTAAATCCCCATTTTCTAAAACATTAGCATCAATTAAATAATCAGTTATATCATAATCTACATATGCTTTAGAATTAGTCATAAATAAAAACAATAAAATAAAAACATAAATAACTTTCTTCATATATTCTCCTAAAAAATTAAGCTTACCTATCGTAAGCTTAAAATTCAACTTTAACATTTTCTCTTTCCGCTTCGTTAGCTTCAAAAAATGCTTCTTTTGTAAACTTAAACAGACTAGCTACAATATTACTTGGAACCATTTGAACTTTATTATTATAAGTTAAAACAGTATCATTATAAAATTGACGAGCCATAGCAATTTTATTTTCTGTATCTTGTAACTCACTTTGTAATTGTAAGAAATTAGTATTAGCTTTTAAATCTGGATAACTTTCCGCTAAAGCAAATAACTTAGACATCGCATTAGTTAAGACATTATTAGCATCCATTTTTTCAGTTGGTGTAACGGCTGATGTATAAGTATTACGAGCTTTAATAACAGCTTCTAAAGTTTCACTTTCATGTTTAGCATAACCTTTAACCGTATTAACTAAATTGGGAATTAAATCAAATCTTCTTTTTAATTGAACATCAATTTGACTCCATTGGTCTTTAACCCGATTTCTTAATGTAATTAATGAATTATAAGTACTAACAACAAATAAAACTAATAATACTAATACTACAATAACAATAATTAACCATATTGGCATACTTTATTCCTCCTTATAGATTTATCTTAGCATAAAACAAATCATTTTTCAATTACAACCATACCCCATAAGTAATAGCTGCCATAGCAAGTAATAACCCTACGACATAGAAAGCTTTAACAATATCAGTTTCCTTCCAACCTAATTGTTCAAAATGATGATGTAGAGGTGCCATTTTAAATACTTTACGATGAAATTTACGAATAGCAATAATTTGAATCATACTAGATAATGTTTCAACTACAAAAACTCCACCAATCAAAACAAGAGATAATTCGTGTCTAGTCACAATTGCAATCGTAGCCATTGCCCCACCTAGAGCAAGACTTCCTAAATCACCCATAAAGACTTTAGCTGGGTAAGAATTAAATAGTAAAAAGCCTAATAAAGCCCCAACTAAGATGAAGCAAAAAATAGCAACTTCTTGATAGCCTTCCATCCAACCAGTATTCCAGGTAATAATTCCGAAAGCCAAAAAGGCAATAATACAAAGACCACCACATAAACCATCAAGACCATCGGTTATATTAACCGCATTACTACTTCCCACTAAAACAAGTAAGATAAATAAACCAAACGTCCAACCTAAAGGCAAGCTAATACCTAAAGAAGTAATAACTAATTCTGGTTTACCACCATTAACCATAAAAATATAAAAGAAGACCAAAGCAATAACCATTTGTAGTAAAAATTTTGAAGATATGCGAAGTCCCACATTATTGTTATAACGAACCTTTAACCAATCATCAATAAATCCTAACAAAGCATAACTTAAAAAGACAAAGACCACAATAATTAAATTATGACTTAAAGTTATACTACCCCTTAAATATAACAAAACTAAAGTAATTAATACGGGAACAATAAAAATTATCCCGCCCATTGTTGGAATTCCTTCTTTAGCTAAATGTCTTTTACCTAAAGTTTTACTTACATGTTGCCGAAAATTAATTTTTTTCAAAAAAGGAATAAAAATTAACCCACAAATAATCGCAAAAATAAAACCTAACATCATTGCTAAAGCAGATTTTGCAAGTATTAACATAATACATCTCACCTCATATCTAAATTATACACTACTTTTACAAAAATTTAAAAGAAAACATCAAATTGACAGTTAATAGACATTATCCCAGTAATAATTTGACAGTACCATTTTCTTTAATGTAACTATCTCCACTTGGTGATTGATATAATATTTTATCACCTTCACCACTATACTCAATTTGAAAACCTTTTAAAGTTTTTTTAGCATCACTAACACTCATACCAACTACATTTGGTAAAACGACATATTTTTGATCTAACCACCGATATTCTTTAGTCATCCCGTCCCTGCTTTCTTTAAAGCCAAAGATATTAATGGCGGTTTCTAAAACATTTTTAGCAATTGGAGCAGAGACCGTCCCACCATATTGAGTAATACCAAGAGGATGGTCAATCGCAACATAAACAACAATTTCCGGATCATCTGCTGGCATAAAACCCATAAATGAAACAATATAATTGCCACTCATATAATGACCGTCTTCCACTTTTTGAGCAGTTCCCGTTTTACCTCCTACTCGATAATTTTCAATATAAGCATTTCTTCCCGAACCATTAGCTACCACACTTTCTAGGGCATATCTAACCATTTTAGAAGATTCATCACTAATAACTTTTCTTCTAAATATTGGTTCATTAGCTTTAATAATCGAATTTGTTTCCGGTTCTAACATTTCTTTAACTAAAAATGGTTGATATAAATTCCCACCATTAATGGCAGCAGATACAGCCGTTACTTGTTGGATAGGTGTCACCGAAATACCTTGACCAAAACTTGTTGTTGCAAGTTCTACCGGTCCCATATTACTAGGCTTAAATAAAATTCCATTACTCTCGCCATTTAAATCAATTCCCGTTTTCGTCCCAAAGCCAAAATTAGTAATATAACTCATTAATTTATCAACCCCAAGTTTTTGGCCAAGCGAGACAAAACCGGGGTTACAACTATTTTCGACGACATTTAAATAAGTTTGATCCCCATGACCTCCTGCTTTCCAACAATGAATTGTCGCCCCATCAACATGAATTGAACCACCATCATAAAAATGGTCTTCAAATAAATTAACCGTTTTTTCTTCAACCGTACTAGAAAGAGTCATAATTTTAAATGTCGAACCTGGTTCGTAAGTCATCCAAATAGGTAAATTTCGATTAATAGTTTCCGTATCATATTCTTGATAATTATTGGGATCAAAATTAGGACGTGATGCCATTGCTAAAACTTCACCGGTTTTCGGATTCATAGCCATAATCATCGCATGTTCAGGCGTATATTTACTCATTACATTATCAAGTTCTCTTTCAATAGCTAGTTGTAAATCTAAATCAATTGTTAACTTAATATTAATGCCATTTTGGGGTTTTTCATAAACTTCTGATAACTCTAGCCGATTGCCTTTTCCATCGGAAAAATATTTAATTGCTCCATCTTCTCCAGTTAAATAATTATTATAAGTTAACTCTAAACCACTTAACCCTTGATTATCTATTCCGACATAACCTAGAACATGACTAAGTAGTGAACCATACGGATAATATCTTTTACTTTCTTTTACTAAATAAACTCCATCATAATTTAAATCATTTATTTTAGAAGCTATATCATAAGATAATTGTCTACCTTCTGGATGGACTCTTTCAATACTAGTTTTTTTAGTTACATGTTTTAACATATCATCATAATCAGAATTTAATATTTCACTTAAACTTTTAGCAACAGCTTCCGAATCTTTAATTTGATTTGGAATAATTACTAAACTAGTTGTCGTTAAATTAGTTGCTAAAACTTTCCCATTACGATCAAGTATTAATCCTCTATCAGCTCCAATTGGTAACTTTCTACTCCATAAAGACTCAGCTAAACCACTTAATTTTTCATAAGAGAATACTTGAATATAAAAAACTTTTAAAATAATTATTACTAATAAACAAATAATAAATAAAAAGAAAACTCTAATTCTAATATGAATTTCTTTA
>CANQIN010000084.1 GCA_947623995.1 uncultured Bacilli bacterium
GAGGGAAGTTTTATGAGAGAATTTTTAAAAGAAGCTGAAAAATTAAGTAATGATTTAGATGAATTATTATATTATGATAAAAAGAAGCTTGACCAAGAAATGGTTTATAATAATGGTAAAGAGGACGGAATTGAAGAAGGTATTGAACAAGGAATTGAACAAGGTAAAAAAAGTAATAGCTTAGAAATTGCTAAGAAAATGTTGGATGCAAATGAACCTATAGATAAGATAGTAAATTTTACAGAATTATCTAAAGAAGAAATTTTAAAATTAAGTAAAGAATAGTTAAGCTATTCTTTTAATTTTGGAGAATAAAAAAAGAAAGTGCTTTACTTTCTCATTGAACTTTTTAAACTATCTAATTCCATTTTAATATCTAAAGGAAGTTCTCCTCTTAAAGCAATAATTTGATTAGCAATATCTTCTTTAACATTTAAATCATCACTCATTCTAAACATATTAGTTAGATTAGCTAATTGATTTTCATATTCATTTTCTCTATATTGTTTATTAATACCCATTTGTTCTTTAAGACTTTGTAAAGATTCTTTTTCACTTTCCAATTCTTTTCTTTTAAACATACTTTTCATCTCCTAAAATAATAATATCACATTAAAAAGCAATATCTACTATTTTTTTAACTATTTGACATTTGTTTTACGGTATTGTATTTGATAAGTTACTTTTAATAAAAGACTCCAAGGTGTAAAACGACTAAAGAATAAACCTGCTTTCATCATTAATCCTGGAACAATAATCATTTTATGTTTAAAACATTTATCTATAGCATATTTTGCAACATGATAACTATTTAATTCTTTAACAGTAAATTTACCATGCGCTACTTCAGTAAATTCTGTATCAACAGGTCCTGGACATAAAGCACTTATAACTACTTTAGAGTTTTGATGTTTTAATTCTTCATGAATTGCTAAAGTTAATTTAGTAATATAATTTTTAGTAGCATAATATGTTGCCATATTAGGTCCTGCTAAAAAACCCGCACTACTACAAACATTTAAAATTATTCCTTTATCTTTTCTAATAAAATCTTGTAAAAATAATTTAGTTAAAATATGATAAGTTTTAACATTTAAATCAATCATTTCTAATTCACGTTCTAAACTTGTTTCACTAAATTTACCAAATAAACCAAAACCAGCATTATTAATTAAAAAATCAATATCATCTTTTTTAACTTTATCATATAACTTATAAACATTTTCTTCTTTTAATAAATCCATATCAATAATTTTAACATCTGCTTTTAATTCATTAGCTAATTGTTCTAATTTATCTTTTCTTCTTGCTACTAAAATTAAATCCCAATTTAAGGATGCTAAGTAACGAGCCATATCTCTTCCCATTCCACTTGAAGCTCCAGTTATTAATGCTTTCATATTCCACCTCTTTTATTAGTATATCCTCTAATTTCCAATTAATTCTTTATCTTCTTTTTCAAATTCAACTTTATTAATCGTATCAAATCTTTTCGTTATCTTTTCGGTAGTATTATGAATATCTTTAACATCTTTACTAACGGTATCAATACTTTTGGTAAGTTTATCCCATCTTTCTTTATAACGGCCAAATTCAATTGCTAATTTATTTAATTCTACTTGCATAATCTTAGCATATTTATTTCTTTCTAAGTTTTTAATAATCATATAAACTGTTGTTAAAGTACTCATTAAGGTAGTTGGTGATGTAAGCCAAACTTTTTTATTATAGGCTTCTTTTAAAAGGTCTGGATGATAAGCATTTATTTCTGCAAAAATAGCTTCAGCTGGTAAAAACATAATAGCTTGATTAGCTGTTTCCCCAGTTATAATATATTTACTACTAATAGCTTCAATATGTTTTTTAACATCTATTTTAAATAATTTAGTAGCCATATCTCTTTCTTCTTTACTTAAATTTTTATTAGTCATTCGCTCATAATTTTCTAAAGGAAATTTTGAATCAATACATATACTTCCTAAAGGTTCAGGAGCATGAACGATAGTATCCGCTATAGCTCCATTACTTAATTTATATTGAATACTATATATCTTATCATTTTTCTCACCAAATACACTTTTTAAAATATAATTTAAATTAACTTCCCCAAATATACCTCTAGTCTTCTTATCAGTTAAAACACTTTGTAAAGAAACAATCTCCGTTGATAAACTATCTATTTTTTTCTGAGCTTCATCTATTTTAGTTAATCTTTCTAAAACATTAGTAAATGTCTTATTAGTCTTTTCAAAATTTTCATCAAGTCTAGTATTTACTTTTTCATTCATAAGTAATAATTTTTTTTCAATTCGATCATTTAAACTTTCAAAATCTTTATTTAAATTATTAGAAAACTCATACTTAAAATCACCTAATTCTTTAGCCATATTAGTTTCTAAATTTCCTAATTTTTCTGTAACATTTAAATCACTATTTTTATTTTTACTTACTTTAATTAATAAAATAATTCCTAATATTAAAACACAAACTAATAAACCAATAATAACATATTCCATACCATAACCTCATTTCTATCTATATTATAAATTAAAAAAACACCTATGAAAAGTGTTTATTAATAAACTACTTGTGTTACATCATATCCTAAATATTCTAACATCATAACGGCTTTACTACTATGTATACCTTTTGCACAAATAAAAAAATATGGTTGATCTTTTTTTAAATATTTATCATAATTCATCATTAATTTTTGATAGGGAATGCTTACGGCTCTAGCATCATGTTTTTCCATATAATCTAATGGATTAGATAAATCGATTAACTCTCCCATACTTATATCATAATTTTTCAAACTTATTCTTTTCAATGTAATCACCTAAAATATTTTATGTAGATTACTAAAAAGGTAAAATGATATTTAACTAAAAAGAACTGTGAGTGCAACCCCCTGTAACACTCACAGTACCAAATTAATTGTTTCTAATTTGTTCTATATAACTATTAATCTTAGATGCCCATGTATCACTCATTGCATAACGAGGTCCAATTGCTTCTGGAGTCGTTAATCCTTTTGATACATAATTTCTAGATAAGTTGCTAATCATGGCTTCAATTCCTGCATCTAGGGAATCAAATCTTCCGTATGCACCACAACCGCTTCCTTTCATACCCCCAACATTATTACATTCTTTTACTAGTGTGCTACAATTCCATGTACATCCAGTTTCATGAAGTGTAATTGCTAATGCTAAATATGGATCAACTCCATATGCGATAGCATAGTTTGCAAATGATTCCCCATAACCAGTTAAATCACTTGTTAAATTACGATTTAATTTAGCAATTAATTCATCTTTTGTTAAACCATCATATACTACAACAGGTGTAGATGTTGCTAATTTAACAATCTCAATTTCTTGTTTTAATGAACTTAAGTCATTTACGGCCAAAACATCAACATTATCTTTCTCTAGATTAGTCTTTACTACTATTGATTCAAGTAAAGTATTACCTAAAGTAGTAAATGCTGCAGTTGGCTGTAATACAGTAATATTTGTAATCCTATTGGCTGTAAATTGGATACAGCTAATGACGATAATGGCTAAAATCATAGCCTTTATCGACGGTAAATTTTTCATTTCTTTCCCATCCTTTTTTAATACGGAAGTGACTTAATTATACTATAGTATATTCTATATGTCAAATTTTGATTACGCTTTTCAGTAACTCCAAATAAAAAAGGTTAATAAATAAAAAAACAGATAAAATTATGGATAGAATGATAATTATACACAGTCTATCTATTTTTTTACATTTTTATCCATGCAAAAATAGTATGTTAAAAAACACACTTATAACCCCCTGATATTCTTTTTTGTATGTTCAATCAAATCTAATTTGAAAGCCTTGTTCTAAATCTAGTTCTTGAATTTTCATTAATTCTAAATAAATTAAATTGCTAATTTCTGATTTTGTTTCTTTTAATTTTTTTATGATTGCAGAGCCATAATATAGAATAGTTAAAAGTAAATGAGCTATTTGTATAAAGTAATAGTTTGCTTTCATTCCGTTGCTATTAAATGTATAACAATGTGCTATGTTTAATACTTTAGATTTTTGTTCTTTAAAACCTTGATTTTCTATCTTCCAACGTCTTCTTCCAAAAATAACAATTTCTTCATAATTAGCTTTAGTAATTTTTATTGATGTTACAAACATAAATGTTGATTCTTTTAATTTTTTACTTAATTCTATAGGAGATTCATCTTGTTGTTGGTTATTAACTTCATTTATGGAAGTATACTTTATAACATTAGTAATTCCTTCTGTATTTTTAGTTCCACTTCCGAATCCCACTTCATTTACAAATTCATATTCATTAATAACATTTGTTTCTATATTATTAAATTCTTCCATAATAGAAGACATAACGGTTTCTTTATATCTTAATATATAATCCATTTTATGGCTTTTACATGCATCCATAAAAGGCTTATTTACATAAAGTGCATCACCACCAATTGTTATTGGTAATTTTGGATATGCATCTCTTATTTTATCGAGTAAACGATAAGCAGCTTTTAATTCACAGTCTTGTTTTTCTGTTTCATTATTCATATATTCGTTTTCAACAAATTCTGTTGCAAAGGAAAACACATAATCTTTACAAATAAGTTTTGCTTCTACAACATAATATTGATATTCGGTATATTCATCGTCAGTTCCTTTATTATATACTTTATAAATACAATTTTTTCCTAAATTAATACGTGTAGAAAATAATCCAGAACCATCAATTACAACATAAAAACTACCATTTGATAATCTGAATTTATCAAGAGTTTTTGATTCAATCAATTTTTTGGTTAATTTTGTTCTTAATTTATCAAGTTCTACTATATTAATAGAATTCATTACATTAGAAATAGTATCGTCGCATGGAAATTCAGCTAAATCTGTATCTAATATTTGATTAATATTAGATATAAATTCTTCTTTATTTAATTTATCCATAATTTCTTTCATACTTTGAATTCCACAACATAAAGCAATTAATCGAATGACAGTAATTTCTTGCATACTGTATTCTGTATAAGATTGATTTCTAATGTCAGAAAGATTAGCTAAATCATTTAGCAAATTAGGGAAACAATTTTTAAAAATAATAATTAACTGTTCTAATGGATTGGTATGTGCTTTTAGTTCTCTAATCATGGTCTTATTTAAAATTGGTTTTCCATTTCTTTGAGTTATAGCCTTTCTA
>CANQIN010000085.1 GCA_947623995.1 uncultured Bacilli bacterium
AAGAGCTGGATGCGTTAACTGCGCACGTCCAGTTCTGAGAGGGCTATATATGGTGACATATATTTCTACTCAATCGATTTTTTGTTGACATTTTACTAATAAATATAGTATTATAATCCTACCTAAAAAAGGGGGTATTTTTGTGGATAAATATTTAGAATCTTTAAATAAGTTTAGAAGTGTATGTTTTAATCCTAAAGAAAGATTATTATTAAAAAAGATTGCTTTATATATTAATGGAGATATATCTACAACTAGATTAATAAATAATTTAAGTGAAAAAAATATTGAATTTGTCGTAATGGTTTTAAATAAAGTTGTTAATGATGCCCGAAGATTTAATCGTTACTATATTGAATTACCAAAAGATTTAGTTTTTAATACTAATTATCCATATGCTATATATTCTGGTGATTCTTATCGCTTTGGCTTTTTACATAATACTTTAAAATTTAATGGGCCTTTATCAATTACGGAACAAAAGAGTAAATATTCAGCTAAACATTTTGTTGAATTAACGGGAAGTTTTTATTATCCTCATGGGGCTAAAATAATTAGAAATGATTGGTTAAAAATTATTAGTAAATATCCTAATCTTGATACATATCTTTATAATATTAGTTTGAATGGTAAAATCAAACATTCTTATGAAGAAACTAAAAGTTATATTAATAAGTATTTAGATAATAATATTGATAATGATTTTGAATATTTAGCAAATGAAAATATTAATAGTATAAGATTTATTGAAGATAAGAGATATTTTGATGTTTATAGTGTAATGGATGGAAGAATTTTATCATTTAAAGAAGCTATTTTAAGACGTCAAAAATAGAGTAAAGTTTAGACTTGAAAGTAATAAAATATATTGATATAATACATTAGACAAAGAAATACTATGTCATGAACTTGACATGGCGAAAGGAGAGAATTATGAAAGCAAATATTCATCCAGAAATGAAAGAAGTAACTGTTAAGTGTGCTTGTGGAGCAACATTTAAAACTATGTCAACTAAAGATAATATTGAAGTTGAAGTTTGTAGTGAATGTCATCCTTTCTATACTGGAAAACAAGGACAAGCAAGTCGAGCTGGAAAGATTGATAAATTTAATCGTAAATATAATTTAGATAAGAAAGAAAAATAAATCTTTCTTTTTTATTTGCTTTTTTTCAAATATATGGTACAATAACAGGCGTTTGGGGGTTGTCTTATGGAACAAAAACTAATTGATGCTATTGTAGAATTTAATCCAGGATTATCTAAAGATTTATTAATATATGAATTATATACTTCTTTAGCGCCTTTTTTTGAAAGAGATTTAAGTTATTTTTTAGCAAGTGATGAAGAAAAATATGCTAAATATCAAAAAGGTTTTAGTCCTAAAGGAAAATATATTGTTTGTTCAACTTTAGCAGATTTTTATGTTAAATTATATAATGAATTTGGAATTGAAGCTAAAAAAGTTCCAGCCAATAGTGCTAAAATTCCTTTATTTGTAGTAGTAGTTAAAGGTGAATTAGGGTGGTATTATCTAGATCCTTTAAATGATTTATTTTATAATCAATATAATATTAGACCAGTTAATTTTGGGGTTGTGCCTAGATTTAAAACCATTAATGAGAGTCATCCAGATTTAATTAAATTGCCTCCTTCTTATTTAAGTGATTTAGAAAAAGATTTAAATAAACAATATTATAATTCTTTAATTGATGATTTACATGAGAAAATGGCTCCTCGTAATGTGGCTTATGAATTTTTAGATATACCTAATGGTGAAAGAAATTTATTAACAATGGAAAAAATTAAATTTATGAATGATTACTTAATTAACTTAGGACATGTAAATGGACCTTATGAAAGAGTTTTATTATATTTATACTTATATACTCATTTATTAGATAGTTCGGAAAAAAGAAGATTAAATGTTTTATTAAATAAAGATAATCCTTCTAATTATCATGTTAATATTCGTTTAGATACTGATCAAGTTAATTATCTTATGTATGAAGAAGTAAGGGAAGATAATAAATATAAGTTAATAAGAACGTTATAGTTTTTATTAACTTTTTTTGTCTATTATTGCTTTTTAAATTGCGTGAAGATATTTCCTGTAATATAATTAATTTGGAGGAATGGTTATGAAAATTGCTATTGCATCAGATCATCGTGGTCGAGAATATAAATTAGAAATTATTGATTATTTAAAAAGTAAGGGATATGAAGTTATTGATTGTAGTAGAGAAAATACTCCTACTGATGATTATCCTGATTTTGCTTTTTTAGTTTGTAATAATGTTGTTAGTAAGAATGCTGATATTGGCATATTAGTATGTCGAACGGGAATAGGGATGTCTATCGCTGCGAATAAAGTAAAAGGAATTAGATGTGCTAAGATTAATTCTGTTGAAGATGCCATTTTATCAAGAAATGATAATGGTGCTAATGTGATGACTTTTAATTTTACGGATGGAATTGAAAATATCAAAAAATATATTGATGCTTTTATTGGGGCGGAAGTTATAAATGATGAAAGACACCAAAGAAGAGTTAATAAAATAATTGCTTATGAAAGTGAAGTATACAAATGAATATAAGAGTTTATTTATATATAATTTGTTCAATGGTTTGTGCTTTTGCTTTATCAGGAGTAAATTTTGATCGCTTTATTCGTAAAAATAAAGTTGTTGAAGCCCGAATTTTGTATTTTGTTTTAAGCTTTATTGGTGGTTATTTACTTAGTGAATTCTTTTTAGGTTTTTGGGTGATTTAATGAGAAATAAAATATTACTTGGAGTAGTATTTGTTTTAATTATTGTTTTAGGAATTGTGATTTATCATGAGAAAAAAACTAATTATTATTTTCCGATGCCATCAGCGGTTAAAGATGAAGAAAATGCAATAAGTATTCGCTTACTTGATGAGTCTACTGGTAAAATTCTAAACGTTAATTTAGAGGATTACATAATCGGGGTTGTAAGTGCGGAGATGCCGGCTAGTTTTGAAGTTGAAGCCTTAAAAGCTCAAGCAGTTGCCGCCCGGACATTCGCAATGTATAAAAAAAACACGCGTAATTTAGATTATGATTTAATAATTGGGGTAAAAGATCAAGCTTATAAAACTAATGAACAATTACTTAAAACTTGGAATGTGTTGTTTTTTAATAATTATTTAAAAATTCGGGATGCTGTTTTAAGTACGAAAGATGAAGTATTAACTTATAATGATGAAATTATTAATGCTTTTTATTTTTCAATGAGTAATGGCAAGACGGAAAATAGCGAATTAGTTTTTAGTGAAGCTCTTCCATACTTACAAAGTGTGGAATCTTCTTGGGATAATGAATCGTTAAATAATTATCTTTATGAAAAAGTAATTAGTAAAGAAGATTTTTGTAATAGTTTAGGTATTAGTTGTGAATCTGTTACTATTAGTGATGAAGTAAGAAGTTCATCTAATCGAGTTTTATCACTTAAAATTAATGATATTGTTTTTAAAGGAACTGATATTAGAACTAAACTAGGTCTACGGTCAACTGATTTTGTAATTCGTGAAGATGGTTCTAACTATCTAATTACTACTAAAGGTTATGGTCATGGGGTTGGCATGAGTCAATATGGAGCCAATGGGATGGCCAAAGAAGGTCATTCTTACCTTGAAATTTTAAGTCATTATTATCAAAATACCAAAATTTCTCATATTTCTTAGTATAAAAATATTTCTTCTGATTCAAAATAGATGTAGGAGGAAATATATGAAAAAAAGAAAATTGAAGAGTTTTGTTTTACCTAGTATTTACATTGTCACAATTGTTGTTTTAGCTATAAGCATTTCTTTATTAACGAGAACCTTATTAAGTCGTAGTGAACCTACTGTTGATAACTATGATTATTCCGTTAATGTGTTTAATGAAAGTGATGATAGCAAGCCCGTTAATAATGAAGTAACTCCTTTAGTTACGAAAGCTTCTAAACCATTTATTGGCGATTCTATTAGCATTTTAAAAGATTATTATGATGATGAAGGTTCAAGTGAAAGTCAAGAAAGTTCTTTAATCTATTATCAAAATACTTATATGCCTAATACTGGGATTTTATATGCTAGTGATAATGTTTTTGAAGTAATTGCCTCAGTTAGTGGAACTATTAAAGAAATTAAACAAGATGAAATACTAGGAACCGTCTTAACACTTGAAAGTGAGAATGTCACTTGCGTTTATTATACTTTAGGTGAAGTTTTAGTTAAAGAAGGCGACCAAGTAAATCAAAATGACATTATTGCTAAATCTGGTCAAAGCCAAATCGATACTACTAAACAAACTCTACTATTTGAAGTGTATTTAGATGGCGTATTAACCAATCCAAATACCTTTTATGAAAAAACAGTAAATGAATTAGATTAGTCCGTTAAGGACTTTTTTAAAAGGTGGGATTTTGATGCAGAATAAATATATATTTTATTTTCATGATAATAAATTACAATATACTAAAAAAGATGAGATTAAAACTTATACATTCTCTTTTAATTCTTTGATGTATGGTAAAATCATCAATATTGGTTTATTTATTAAAGAACTTAAAACTTTTATTAAGAAAGAAAAGATTGGTTTTTTATTTTCACCTCTTATTAAATTTATTTATTCTTCCCCTTTTTATAATGCTGATAAAGAATTATTTATTATGGCTTTTAATTCGGTTGGTATTAATAAATTAGAATTTATTAGTGAGTATAGTTTGTATCCTAAGAAAAAAAATGCCATCTTTTTAAATATTTTAGATACTTATTTAGTAAAAACAATTTGTAAAGATAATAGTATTAAAAGCTTATTATATCCTTTTAATTTATTTAAAGATAAAAAAGAATTAATTAATATTTCTTGTAATTCGAAAGATGATTCTTATTTGTTGTTTGGTAGTAATGAAAATATTTTAGAGTTTGTCGATATTTTTAAAAGAAAGAATTATGATAATGTTCATTATTATAATAATTATAAAAGTTATTTAGTAGAAAAATGTTTAAGCATAAAGAATTGACTAAATGTTGATTTTTTTTTTAAATTTCCTAACAGTTATTAACTGTACTTTTTTAAAAATTGTTATGATATAATTACTCACAGTAAACAAGGTTAAGGTGTAGTATATGGTGCGACAGTGAAGTCTAATTAGTACAGTTGGAGATAAGCCAACCTAGTAAACCAGGTCAGGAGCTAGTACT
>CANQIN010000086.1 GCA_947623995.1 uncultured Bacilli bacterium
AAAAAATACCTTATCCCAAAAATTTAACCGAACTTTATTCTTTAAATCAACCTGCTAAAAAAGCTGGAGTTAAAAATCTAGATAAATTTAATGACTGTGGTTGTAAAGGTTTATATAATGGTGAAACGGTAAATGACATAGTAAAAAGAAAACATTTAAGATATCATGAAGATATTTTAGACAATATGAACAGTGAAGAACTTGCAGCTAATTTGTTTATGATTACTCAAACTGAAGCTAAATTAAAAAGAGATAATGTTACAACTGAATACAAAGCCAATAAAACTCATTATGAAGTTGGTCAAGAAGTACGTAATACAATTAAAAGATTAGGCGGAACAATGCCTGAAGAATTGCCTACTTATAAAAAAAGTAGTGATTTTAATTTAAAATATATTAGATGATTCTTTAAGTTGAAAAGATTATAAAATAACATAAAAAGAAAATTAATTATATAAAAAAAATCGACTGGCAAATATTTCTTGACAGCCTTTTTTAGTTATTAAACTCAATAAAATTATTCTTTAATTTATTTTTTAATATTTCTATTGTTTTTTCATAATTATAATCAATTGTAATAAGTGGTAATGTACTTAAAACATATATTTTATTTTTTTCTTTTTTTAATGATAATTGGACATCTAATATTTTATTATGATCAATTATATGATTATTAGATTTTAAAAGTTTTTGAGCTTTATTATAATTATGCATGATTATATAACATAAATCTTTTTTCGAAATATAATTTTTACGTAAACATGTACTTTCATTAACTAATTTTTTATATTTTTTACCATTAATATTATTTAATGAAATAGTTCTACTATTATATTTGGGATCTGGTAAAGATAATAAATGATAATAAGCTTCAACCATAGGATAATTAATATAAAGTTTTCCAAGTTCAGTTTCATTATTAAAAATAGTTAATAACTGTTTTATTTTTTTATCAGAATATTTATGGTCTTGAGGTTCATAATCAAATATTAAATAGATTGCACTAAAAGCACTTTTAGACAAAGTATTATCTTCTATTTTTAAACCTTTTTCATTTCTTAAATAAGCAACTAAATCATCATATTCACCATTAATATACGCATCATATAATTCATAAATTGGATTTGAAAATGGCACTATCTCATAGTTTCCACCTATTAAGGATAACAAGCCATGACTTGCACTTCCTAAAATTCTAGGTTCATCTTTTTCACCTTCAACTATTAATAATATTTTACTTTTCAAATTCTCCTCCAAGCATCATTTTTTCTAAATTATGAGCTTGCCTAATAGTTTTTGAAGTGCTATCTGCTAAGCTTTTAATTTTTCCATTTTTTAATATTAAATAACAATCAGGTCGCATTAAATCATTTGTCATTAAAAATGTATTATGTGATGTTATAACAGTTTGAAATTCAGTTTTATTATTTAAATATTTAAGAACATATACTGATAATTCATAATGATAAAAAGCATCAAATTCATCTAAATATATAAAAGAAATATTTTTAGTTCTATTCATCCAGTAAAATAATAACCATAATGATTTAGTTCCTGTTGAAGCTACAATATCAAATCTAGCAGTATAATTTTTATATTTAACCCCTATTGTTTTTTTACCCATATCATTTATTTCACATAAATTATAATTTTGACCGCAATCTTTTAAAAATTGTTCAAACGATTTTAATAATCTATTATTAATAATAAAGTCATTTATATTTTCATTATTTGACATAACTCCCATAAATTCATTTGTTTTTAAACTTCTAAACCATAACATATTATTAACAAATTCCATAAAAATTTTAATTCCACTATCTACAGGCCAATATAAAGTATTATTATAAATAAATTTTAAAACTGATACTTCTTTATTTGTTCTTTTAGAAATATCAATAGTTTGAGCTTCTTCTATATAATTATCAAATTTATTAGTTTTATAATTATATTTAAAAATTAATTTATCATCTTCATACAATTCTTCAGATATTAATTTTGCTTGAGAATCTTTTTGATATGTATAACATATCTCTTTATCATTAAAGACAAATTCATATTTAAATTCAACTATTTCATCTATGAAATCACCATTTAAATAATAAGCATATAAAAGATTATCCATACCATGATTATCAGTAAGATGAGTAGTTATATCCATTATTGCCGCGCCCAAATTACTTTTTCCAGAATTATTAGGACCATAAATTAACATTTTGTTTACTAAATTATTTTTAATTAAGTATTGGTTAAAACCATAATCTCTAATTTTAGAAAAATCTAAAACTATTTTTTCTTTAAAATTTTTAAAATTTTTCACGCTAAATCTTTTTAACATTAAATTCACCCCATATACATAATACCTCCTTTGTCATTTTTTTGCAACATAAATGTATTTTTTTTACACTATATATTATGTCCAAAAATTCTATTTTATAAAAAAATGCTCCAAAAAATTTTCAAAAAAAAGGAAATCGATACCTTAAAGGGTAATATATGGGTAGAAAGGGTGAATTAGATGAATATAATTGTTAGACAACGAGACATCAAAGATTGTGGTGTATGTTGTATCCAATCCTTAATCATTTATTATGGTGGTTATGTTTCTTTAGAGCGTTTGCGCCTAGATACTTATCAGGATACTAAAGGTATCACCGCGTATCATATTGTGGAAACTCTAAAAAAATATCAATTTAAATCTTTTGGTGAAAAAGTTAAAGAAAAAGATTTAAATAAAATTTTGTTACCATGTATTGTGCATTTTGAATATCCTAATGGTTTAACCCATTTTGTAGTTTTGTTAAAAGTTAATAATTCTAGTGTTGTTTTAATGGATCCTGCTAAAGGTAAAGTTACAATGAAGAAAAAAGAATTTTTATCTTTATGGACAAAAGTTGTTATTCATGCTTTACCAATATCTAAGATTCCTAACCTACCTAAAGAAAAGAAAATGCTAACTATTTTTTATGAATATTTAAAAAATGAAAAAAAGTTAGTCATGCCAATTGTTTGGTTTAGTTTCTTATTTACATTATGTACAATCTTTTTAAGTTTCTTTTATAAGTTTTGTTTTGAAGAAATAACTAAATCTTATAGTTATAAACAATTTATAATTTTAGTTGGTTTTTATGCTTTCTTTACAATCTTAAAAATATTATTAGATAATATTAAAGAAAATTTTAAAATTCTTTTAAATAAAAATATGGAAGGTAAATTCTTATATGCTTTTTTAAAACATTTATTATATTTACCAGTAAGACAATATAATTCTCATACTAAAGGCGAACTTTTAGCAAGAATTAAAGAAGCTGAAGGAATTGAAAATAGTTTTATTGAAATTGTTATTAGTTGTTTTGTTAATTTTACTTTAGCAATTATTACTTTTATTTTAATCTTTACTTTAAAACCAATATTTTCATATATCTTAATTATTGGTATTACTCTTTACTTTTTATTAGGTTATTTATTTGGTAAAAGTATTTATTTAAGAATATTAAAACAAATGGAAGAAAATGCTAATTGGAATACAGTTTTAACTGAGAGTTTAGAAATATTTACAAGTATGAAAAATTTAAATCAAACTAATTTTATTTTAGAAAGAGTTGAACAAAGTTTATATAATTATTTAAAAAGAGAATATGATAATAATCAAACATTTAGAAAACAAAACTTTTATAAAAAAATGGTTTTAGAGTTAATGTTATTAACGATTACAATTGTTGGTTTTTACTTTATTGGTCAAAATAAAATGAATATCTTTGAATTTATTTTAATTGAATCTTTATTAAATCATTTTATTGAACCTTTAAGACAGATAATTGATTTAATACCTAGCTTTTATTATTTAAAAGGTTTATTTGGTAAGATTGGCGATTTTGAAAGTTTAAAAGAAGAAGCTTTAGATTATCCTCATGAATTTTTAAATGGTAGTATTGAGTGTAAAAATTTAACTTTCTCTTATGATGGATATCATGAAAATATTAAAGATGTTAATTTTAAGATTAAAAAAGGAAGCCATGTTTTATTATTAGGTGAAAGTGGTTGTGGAAAAAGTACTATTTGTAAAATTATTGACAGGCAATTAGATAATTTTGAAGGAAATATTACGATTAAGAAAGTCAATATTTTAGACTACTCTACGGCTACAATTAGAAATAATATTACTTATTTAAGTCAAAATGAATCTTTGATTAATGGCACGATTAAAGAAAATATTTTATTTGGTCGTGATATTAAAGAAAGTACTTTTAATGAAGTATGTGATATTTGTAATATTGAAGATATTGTTAAAAAAAGGGCTTTTCGTTTTAATGATTATATTAGAATTGATGATTGTAATTTATCTGGTGGAGAAAGACAAAGAATTTTACTAGCTAGAGCCCTACTTAATGAAACTCCTATCTATATATTTGATGAAGCCTTAAGTGAAGTAAATAATGATTTAGAAATTAACATTATTGATAAGTTATTAGAATACTTAAAAAAGAAAACCGTTATTTATATAACCCACCGCCCAAATATAGAATGTTTTGATGAGGTGATTACAATTGGAAATTAGAAATTTTTATCAAGAAAACTTAAGAATGTTAATTAAGATTAAAGAAAAGTTTTTATATTTTAAAAGTTTTCTATTATGTTTAATAGTTGTTGGTTTAATAATTAGTTTATTTTATCTTAAAATTCCTTTAAATATTAATTTAGAAGGTTCAGTTAAATGTAATAAAAAAGAATGTAATTTTACAGTTATTGCTACTTCTAATATTGAAAAATATAGTGATAATTTTAAAGAAATTACTTTTAATGAAAAAGATGAAATAAAAAAGATTAGTTATAGTGAACCTTATGTTTTAAATAATGTTTTAGTTAGTAATATGGTTATTACGGTTTCAAATAAAGAATTAAAAAATAATCAAGTAGCTAAAGGTGTTATTACCGTCAAAGAAGATACTATTTTTTCATTGTTTTTGAGTTCTTTGAAAGGAGGTGATGCAAAATGATGAAAAATGATGAACTACTAGAAGTTAATGGTGGCGCGGTTCATTGGGCTGTTATTGCTGGGGGAATTGTCGCTGCGGTATCTTTTGTAGTAGGATTCTTTGACGGCTTAGTTAGACCTTTTAAATGCCGTTAGAAAAATGAAAAATTATGGAAAGGAGGTGATTTATTTGAAATTAAG
>CANQIN010000087.1 GCA_947623995.1 uncultured Bacilli bacterium
AAACTGCTAGATTAAGAAAATTAAATGTATTTAACTGCATTAAATTTATACTTAAAGGTAAATCATTATTTGCCTAGTTTTATTATGTAAAAAAATAACAGAAAACATTCTTCTTCTGTTATTTATGGCTGAGTAGTAACAATTTTTAGTTTTTGCATGCAATAATTTCTCGAAAAAAAACTTTATGAACTTTTTTTTCTTCAAATTTCATAAAGTTTTTCTTTTTAAATTAATTTGCTCTTTTTTTCTGTTCTTTATAAATTGAGGTAAATAAATCTTCATCAGAAGTATTTTCATCATTTTTAGTTAATTTTGGTAAATCTTCTAAAGTAGCAAGACCAAAATAATCTAAAAAGTCATGAGTTGTTTTATATAAATTAGGTCTTCCTGGCATTGTACTTTTTCCTGATTCTTTAATTAAACCTTTTGCAAGTAATTTTCTAATTGTATAATCAGATGAAACACCTCGGTAGGCATCGATTTCCGCTCTGGTGATTGGTTCATTATAGGCAATAATTGCTAAAACTTCTAAAGCAGCTTGCGATAAAGCATTAGATTCTGGCGTTAAGACTAATTTTTGATAATATGATTTATGTTCTTCTTTAGTTGTTAATTTAAAAGCATTACCTAAAAATCTTATTCTAAGTCCTCGATCTTTTTGTTCATAATTTTGTTTTAATTTTAAAAGTAGTTCTTTAGCTTCATCTTTATTTATTTCTAATAATGAAGAAATTTGCTCTAAAGTTATTCCTTCATCTCCTAAGACAAACAATAAGCCTTCTAAAACTCCAACTAAATCCATGTTATATCCTCCAAATCCATATTTTATCAAAAGTATTTTCTTGGGTAATTTTTAGCATACTTTCTTTACTCATTTCTAAAATAGCTAGAAAAGTAGCAATGATATATTCTTTGGTATTTTCTTCAAACAACTCAAAAAAATCACATTTTTCTTTTTCTTCTAATTTTTTTCTAATCCAAACTTTTCTGCTTGCCACACTTATTTCTCTTCTTGTTATCTTTGTATTTTTTGGTTCTTTATAATGCATTCTTGAGAGAACTTCTTCTAAAGCCTTAAATAAATCAATACTTGTCAAGCCACTTTCATTAAATATTTCATAATTACTTTCATATTTTTTTAAATTCTCAGGTAATTTAGTATGAATTTCTTCTCTTTTTTGATGTAAATTTTCGAAATCTTTAGTTAATTCTTTATATTGTTCATATAAAACAATTTTATTTTTTAAATCTTCTTCACTTGTTATGTCATATTCATCACTTTCATCTTCTTCAACTTTCCCAATTAATTTTTTACTTTTTAAATGGATTAAAGATGCTGCCATAACTAAGAATGATGAAGATATATCAATATTTAAAGTTTGTAATGAATGAATATAATCTAAATATTTATCTATTATTTCACTCATTTTTATTTCATAAATATCTAATTTTGTTTCTTTAACTAGATGAAGTAATAAATCCATTGGTCCTTCAAAATTTTCTATAGATATTTGAAATTCCATACTCTTACCCTCCCTTTATAATTATAACTTAAATACTTTTAATTTGCCAAGAAAAAAGACGCCTAAGCGCCTAATAATTATTATTGGCATTTAAACCCTGAAGACGTGAGTTCAAAATAAATAGTCTTAGCTAATTCATCTTTTTCATAAAAAGCTTGATTATTTAAAATTCTTTTTTTCTCACTTATTTTAACTTTACTTAAATCAATTTCGGTTTCAAGAGAAAAACCATTAGTTTTAGGAACAATATTAGCATCTACCCCCTCAATAGAATTATAGCTTACAGTTAAAGCTTCATAATTATTAATTGTTTCTTCATCATTATTAGTTACTAATATACGATCACTTATATTAGACAATAAATAGTCTTCATCATTTCGAAAAGCATATACTATAGTTTCATTATCTTTAGTACAGGTTAGATATGGTAAATTATTAATATCTTGTGATGTCAAAGTTATAGCTGGATAGTCATTAATACTTTTAGTATTAAGAGTTAAATAAACAGGATCAACATTATTTCCAGTGTTATCTTTAAAGGAATAAACAAATTCTTTTGTGGTATTTGTTACTATTTCTTCTTTAGATATTAAAATACGATCAATTAAAGTTTTATCTTGAGTATATAATTCAATAAACATAGGATTATTTATTAAAGCTGATGGAGATCCACTACTATTTGTAACATTTACATTTAATTTTTTATTAGTAACATCAACATCTATTTCATATTTAATACCACTTATTGTTTTAACTATAGATGAAGAAATACTTAAATACTCTTCTTCTTTCTTTGGATTTTCTGATGTTGGTTCCTCTTTTTTAGGTTCTTCTGGGGTTGTAGCAACTGGTGGCGGAGTTATTTCTTTACCTTGTAATTTATCTACTAAATTAACCGCATATGGTAAACCAAAAATAATTAAAATTAAAGCACCAAATAAAATAATAACTCCTTTTAAGCCACTTTCATTTTCATTAATCTTGCCAATAGTTGTAGGTGTTAATTCAACGTTATTTATTACTACATTATCAAAATTTTCTTTAACCTTTTTATTCTTTTTCATATTTTTCACCTATTTCTTATGAATATTGTATCAAAAAAAATGATAAAAAAAAAGAGTAAGAAGATAATTTTCTTAATCTTTTGGTTTGAAAAAAATAGCGAAGATAAAAGCAAAGACAATTGCCATAGTAACTGCTGCACTTACTTTGGTAAGTAAGCCACTGGCAAATCCCAAAATTTCTGCAGAATGAAATCCTTCATAACCTCCTTGATATAGTAAATTACCAAAATTACTAATCATCATCGTAGCACCTGCTCCACCCCATTCAATTAGTTTGGGATAAATTCCTAAGAAAGATAAAAAAGCTCCTAAAACGGTAAAAATACTAGTTATATGACCTGGAGTTAATTTGGTATTATCTAAAATAAGCTCTCCAATTAAGCAAATAAAACCTCCTAAGATAAAAGCATTAAC
This sequence comes from uncultured Bacilli bacterium, assembly GCA_947623995.1. Lineage (GTDB taxonomy): Bacteria > Bacillota_I > Bacilli_A > RF39 > UBA660 > Ventrenecus. Next base: position 3,002 of record CANQIN010000087.1, read on the forward strand.
ATAAATCATAATTTAACCTCCAAACTAACAGCATGACTTATGGATGGAATACTCATTTTTTGATTAACAAATAAAGCGTTATGAAGTGACCCGGTTCCCACAATTAAAATTTTATGATATTTGTTTTGTTTGACCACTTTATTAAATAAATATAACGGTAAGCAAACTGGACCACTAGCCCCCGCATATACTTCTTGACTTTTTAAATAAATTTCACAACCAGAATCTAAATGATTTTTTAAATTTAAATTATTATTTCTTTTTAAATATTCTTTTAAAATTTTACTACCAACACAGCCTAAATCACCAGTTAATATTAAATCGTAATAATCTAGAGTTCTGTTCATTTCAATTAAATGTTCTAATATGACTTTGGCTGCTGAAGGCGCCATGACTGCTCCCATGTTAGTCGCATCTTTAATTCCCATATCGATAACGGTTCCAATTGTATAACTTTCAATTTTAATATTTGATGGAGTTTTAGTAAGTAAGGTACTCACTGCTCCAGTTGCCGTAAAAGTTGTAGTATGAGGTTTTGGTGCTCCATATTCTACCGGAAATCTAAATTGCTTTTCTGCGTGTAAATTATGAGAACTAGTAACACACATTGCATAACCTTTTTTCTTGCTTTCTAATAATTCACTAGCAATAATTAAACTTTCTGTGAAACTCGCACAAGCAGAATAAACCCCCAAAAAAGGAATATTATAAAAACTAGCGGCATAATTAGAAACACTAATTTGATTTGATAAATCACCTGCGACTAATAAATTAATATCTTCACTCGTTAATTTATTTTTCCATAAAAGATTATCAATAACATTTTTTTGCATTTTTATTTCGGCTTGTTCAAAAGTTTTTTCTTCATAATAATAATCATTCATTACAATATCATAATTAGATATTGACCCTTCTGCTTCCAAAGGTCCAGCAATACTAAAAGCATCTTTAATATATACATTAGTTATTTTTTTACTAGCCATAAATAATCACCCCTAAAATACTAAAGAAAAAACCAGCTAAAATTCCATATAATAAAACACTTCCTGCAAGTTTAAAAAATGATGCTCCTAAACCGGTAATTAAGCCATCTTTTTTAACATCTAAGGCACTTGATGTCATTGAATGCGCAAAACCAGTAGTTGGAATAATAAGTCCACAGCCACATTTACTCACAAAATTATCAAAAAAACCTAAGGCTGTTAAAAATGAAGCTACAAAAATAGTTAAAATACATAACCAAACATAAGATTCAGCTATTTCCATTCCAAAAGTAACTTGCATAAAACTTGCCACAAGTTGACCAACAAAAGAAATACCCCCACCAACTAAAAAAGCTATAATAGCATTTCGCATCTTATTTTCTTTAGGAGTATATTCTTTAACAAGTTTTTTATATTCATCTTTATCCATAATTTCCCTCCATTTCTATTATGAAGAAAATTACTAAAGTTATACAAAAAAAGTAGAATGATCTACTTTCTATAGTTATATTGCTCCTTGCAAAGTTTTAATTTCTTCTTTAGGCAATCCAGTTACTTTAGATATAATTTTTAAATCCATTTTTTCTTCTAACATCTTTTTAGCAATCTCAATTTTATTTTCTTTAATACCTTCTTCTTTACCATGAGCTAAACCATCATCATAAGCCCCTTCTTTAAGCAATTTATCACGGTCATAATACATTAAAACATCTATGTTTTCTAAGACATATTTTTTTATTTCATCAAAAGTTTTTTCCATTATATATTAAGCTCCTTGCAAAGTTTTAATTTCTTCTTTAGATAATCCAGTTGCTTTTGATATAACATCTATACTTATTTTTTGACTAATTAAGTTTTTAGCAATTTCAAGACTTTTCTTTTTTTCGCCTACTTCAATACCTTCTTCTTTACCATGGGCTAAACCATCATCATAAGCACCTTCTCTAAGCAATTTATCACGATCATAATACATTAAAACATCTAAGTTATCTAAAACATCATTTACTTTTTTTCTAAATGCATTCATCATTTCATCTCCCTCATATAATTTATCTAAAAATTCTTCATCATTACATACAAACATATACATTAATCTTTTAATAAAATCTTTTTCTTTTATAATATCATTATAGCCTATCTTTTTTAAC
>CANQIN010000088.1 GCA_947623995.1 uncultured Bacilli bacterium
TTGAAATTGCTAGGAAAATGTTATCTCGCGGTGATAGCCTAGACGATATTGTAGATATAACTGGTTTAACTAAAGAAGAAGTAGAAAATTTGAAAAGATAATAATGTATAAAATATTATTAAAAAATAAAAGGACTGTTGAATTAATATTTTTACTCAACAGCCCTTAATTTTTTTATATGGCGTCCCAGGTAGGATTTGAACCTACGGCGTTTCGCTTAGGAGGCGAACCCTCTATCCACCTGAGGTACTGGGACTTATTAGTATCATAGCACATTTTTAAAACTCTTTGTAATAAAAATGCAAATATGTTATCATATATTTATGAAGAGGTGATAAAATTGTCAAAATTAAAAACATTCTTAGCTATTATATTATCAATTTTAGCTCTTGTTGGTCTAATTGGTTTAACTGGCTGTTATACATTGAAACATTATTTAAACAGTGATGTAATCAAAAAGACTATTACTGATACTGATTTTTCAAAAGTATTAGATAATGTTTATGAAGAAAATAAAGAATTATTAGATAAAACGAAAGAAGTATTTGAAGTTTTTAATATTCCTGAAAATGCAATAAGTGAAGTAATAAATTCTGATGCTACTAAAAACTTTATTGGTATTTATGCTGCCAATAGTGTAGGCGTTCTTTTAGGTGATGAAGAACAAAAAACTTTAACTAAAGAAGATTTAAAATCATTAATTAAAGATAATTTAGATATTGTTCAAAGAAATATGCCTACTGAAGAAAAAGAATTTTTAGAAAATTATGAAAATAAAGCTTATGAATATCTTGATATGCATGGTGATGAAATCATTTCTTATTTTCCTGATCCTAAAGAAATATTAAAAGATGTTGATCAAAATGAAATAAAAATATATCAAAATATATCTTTAAAAGATGTGCTTGCCTTTATTAATTTTATTTCAAATTCTACATTTCTAATTATTTATGCTCTTGGTATTCTTTTAATCTTATTATTAATTTATTTATTAAAAAGAAAAGTTAGATGGGCTAAATATTTTACCTTCATTTTTGGAATTTATACTATTTTAATGACCATGGTAGATCTTATTTTAACTACTTTTATTAAAAATATAATTAACATGGAATTAAAAGAATTTGCTAGTTTAGTTAATTATGTTATTGATGGGGCTAGTAAAATGCTCTTCACCTTTATTATTAGTGGTGGTGTGATAATGGTTATTTGTTTAGTATTTTATCTTAAGAAGAGGAAGTTTAAAAATGAGAAAGTATCTGACTAACTATTTAAATGAAGTTGAAAAATTATTAAAAAAAGAAAAAATAACAAAAGAAGAAATAAATAATGTTAAAACTAAAATTATGTTTTTTCAACATGAAAGATTAATTCATTTAATTGTAACCTTATTCTTTAGTTTATTTGCAATTATTTTTATGATTTTAGGAACTTTAAGTTATTACTTTTTAATTATTTTTGCTATTTTATTAGTTTTTGTAATATTTTATATTTATCATTATTATTTTTTAGAAAAAAAAGTACAGTATTTATATACTGTATATGACAAATTAAAAGAAAGAGAGTTGTGATTTATGACATTATGGGAAGATTTAGAGTATCGAGGCTTAATTAAAGATATAACCAATCCAGAATTAAAAGAAAAATTAAATCAAGGGGGCTTATCTTTTTATATCGGAGCTGATCCAACAGCCGAAAGTTTACACATCGGTCAATTTCCAACCTTCTTAATGGTTGAAAGATTAAAAAGAGCTGGACATAAACCTTATATTTTAGTTGGAGGTGCAACCGGAAGAGTAGGAGATCCAAGAGGAACTGGTGAAAGAGAAAAAGCAGATATCGAAGTAATTGAAAAAAATTTTGTTAAAATAAAAAAACAAATGCAACAATTATTTGGCAAAGACGTAACAATTGTTAATAACTATGATTGGTTCAAAAATATTAATTATATTGATTTTTTAAGAGATGTTGGTAAATATATTAATGTTAATTATATGTTAAATAAAGATTTAGTTAAAAGACAATTAGATATAGGTATTTCTTATGCTGAATTTTCTTATATGTTAATTCAAGGTTATGATTTTAAAAAATTATATGATTTATATAATGTTACTTTACAATTTGGAGGATCTGATCAATGGGGTAATTTAACAACTGGTATTGAATTAATAAGAAAATTAAATAATGAAGAAGTTTATGCTTTTAGCATGCCTCTTACAACTGATTCTAATGGTATGAAATTAGGTAAATCTTATGGTAATGCCTTATGGCTTGATAAAGAAAAAACTTCTAGTTATGAACTATATCAATATATGTTAAATTTTGAAGATATAATGATGGAAGATTATTTGAAAAGATTTACCTTTTTATCAAAAGAAGAAATTGAAAGTATTATGAGTGAACATAATTTAAAGCCAGAACTTAGAATTGCTCAAAAAAGATTAGCTGAAGAAGTTATTACTTTCTTACATGGCAAAGAAGATTATCTTCATGCTAAAGAAGTATCAGAAGCCCTATTTACTGGCAATGTTGCCTCTTTAACAGATGTAGAAATATTACAAGTTTTTAAAGATGTCCCAACCTATACTTATGATGAAGATGAAGTGTTAATTGATATTTTAGTAAATAATCATATAGCTTCTTCTAAAAGAGAAGCAAGAGAGTTTTTAACCAATAATGCCATAAGTGTTAATGGAACAATTATTAATGATGAAAATGCTAAATTAGATAATAAAAGAAAATATAATATTCTTAGAAGAGGAAAGAAAAAATATTTTGTTTTAGAAAAAAATTAAATTTTATACTAGTTTACAAATTATAAACTAGTATTTTTTTTATTTATAGACTTTAAGCTTTCTATTTGATAAAATACTTTTGGGAGTGATAAATTTGAAAGTATTAAGTGTAAATGCTGGTAGTTCATCTTTAAAGTTTTCGGCTTATGAAATGCCAGAAGAAAAATTATTAATAAGTGGTTATTTTGAAAGAATAGGAATGGATAAAAGTTTCTATACTATTAAAGTGAATGGTGAAAAAATTAAAAAGGAAGTAGATTTACCTGATCATGAAGTAGCTTTTAAATATTTAGTAGAAGGATTAATGGAACAAAAAATAGTCGAGAGTTTAGATGAAATAAAAGCTATTGGTCATCGTTCTGTTCAAGGTGGAAGTATTTCTTCTAGTGTCGAAGTAAGTGATGAAGTAATTAAGACAATTGAAGATAATGCTCCATTAGCACCTTTACATAATCCTGCAAGTATTGTAGGTATTAAATCCGCTATGAAAGTTGTACCTAATGCTCGTCATGTAGTTATCTTTGATACATCTTTTCATACAACAATTCCAGAAGAAAATTATTTATATCCAGTACCAAAAGAATGGTATACTAAATACCGAGTAAGACGTTATGGATTTCATGGAACCAGTTATCGCTATATAACTAGTATTATGCAAAAAAAATTACATAAAGAAGATGTTAATTTAATTATTTGTCATATTGGTAATGGAGCTAGTATCTGTGCGGTTAAAGATGGCAAAAGTATTAATACCTCAATGGGCTTTACGCCTGTATCAGGTTTAATGATGTCTACTCGTTGTGGTGAGATTGACCCATCAATTGTAACTTATATGATTGAAAGTGGCATGAGTGCTAAAGAAGTGTCTAATGCCTTAAATAAAGAAAGTGGTTTAATTGCGATTGGTGGATATAGTGATTCAAGAGATATTGAAGAAGGTATTAAAAATGGTAACACTGATTGCATGCTCGCTCAAAAAATGTTAGTTAGAAGAATTGTTAATTACATTACTAATTATTATGTGGAATTACAAGAATGTGATGGTATTGTCTTTACAGCAGGGCTAGGAGAAAATGCCAGAGCAATGCGTGAACAAGTCTTAGAACAACTAGGAATTATGGGTATTAAACTAGATAAAGAAGAAAATGATCAAATTGCTAGCTACTTAGACAAAAATGAAGGGGTTATTACTACTAGCGATAGTAAAGTAAGTGCTTATGTCATCCCAACTAATGAAGAAGTAATGATGGCAAGAGATGCTTACTCATTTGTTAAATAGAAAGAATGATTGATATGAAGAGTGATATCAAAAAAATTATTTTAAGAAAAATTAAGCAATATGAAACGATTGTTATCGCTCGTCATATTGGACCTGATCCTGATGCAATCTGTAGTCAAATTGCTTTAAGAGATTTTATTTTAGATAATTATCCTAAAAAGAAAGTTTATGCTGTAGGTAGTGGTGTATCTAAATTTAAAAAATATGGATTATTAGATAAAGTTGATAATAAATCTTTAAAAAATGTTTTATTAATAACTTTAGATGTTCCTAATTTTTATCGAGTTGATGGAATTGAAGATTTAAAATTTAAAGAAATTATTAAAATTGATCATCATCCTTTTGAAGAAGAATTTGGCATTATTGAATGGATTGATGAAGAAGCATGTAGTACTTGCCAAATGATTACGAAAATGATTTTAAAAAGTAATTTAAAATTATCTAATAATGTTGCATCTAATTTATTTTGTGGAATTGTTTCGGATAGTGACCGTTTCTTACTTTCTTATACAACTTTAGAAACCTTCAAAATAGTAACGTGTCTTTTAGAAAGAACTAAAATTCCTTTTCATGAATTATATGCTAAATTATATGAAAGACCTATGGAAGAAATTAGATTTCATGGCTATATTGCTACAAATTTAGATGTTACCCCAAATGGTTTCGCGTCTATTATTATTGATGATGATGTTATAAAAAAATATAATGTTGATGCTTCTACGGCATCTAATATGATTAATGATTTTAATTTTATTAAAGATATTAATGTTTGGTCTTTTGTAACTTATGATGAAAAAAATAAATTATATAAAGTTAATATTAGAAGTAAAGGACCAGTTATTAATGAAATTGCAAGTAAATATCATGGTGGTGGTCATAAATTTGCTAGTGGAGTTAGAACTCCTAATAAAGAAGATATTGATAATTTATTTAAAGATTTAGATTTAGAATGTCAAAAATATAATGAAATGAA
>CANQIN010000089.1 GCA_947623995.1 uncultured Bacilli bacterium
CATGATAGTGATATTAGACTGGCTTTAATTTTAGATAATAAAATATTAAAAGAAATAACTAATAAAGAAAAATTAGACCATAGTACTGTTTGTATGCCAACATTAATAAAACTTATGGAAGATTGTCAAAAAGATGTGAAAGATTTAAGTGATATTGTGGTAGTTAATGGACCTGGTTCTTTTACTGGGGAACGTTTAGGGGTTACGATTGCTAAAACCCTTGCTTATACTTTAAATATTCCGATTAGAACAATTACAAGTATTGAGACATGTTTAAGTAGTATTTTGATAGATGAAGATACCTACTTATCTTTAAGTGAAAAAAATGGTTATTTTCTTGCCTTATTTAATAGTAAAAAAGAATTAGTTAAAGATTATTTTTATTTATCTAAAAAAGAATATGAAGAATTTATTAAAGAAAATAAAGTATTAGAAGTTAAAGACTATGATATTTTAAATAGTGTAATTTTTGCTCATCAAAAAGAAGCTATTAATCCTCATTTAGTAAATCCTTTTTATGTTAAAAAAATTGAGGTTTTAAAATGATTAGAAAATTATTAAAAGAAGATTTTGATATAGTTTATGAATTAGGTTTAAAATTACATCCTAATTATAAAATTATTAATGATTTAGAAGAAATTATTAATAATGATTTAAACTATTTTTATGTTTATGAAAAAGATAATAAAGTTGTTGGTTTTATTCATTTTACTAAATTATATAATTCTGTTGATTTAGTAGATATTATAGTAAGTGAAGAGTATCAAAACCAAATGATAGGTTCTACTTTAATTGATTTTATGATTACTAATTTAGATGTTGAAGATAAGATTTATTTAGAGGTTAATACTAATAATAAGAAAGCTATTAATTTATATCAAAAATTCGGTTTTAAAGTTATTAATATTCGTAAAAATTATTATGGTTTAGATGATGCTTATGTAATGGAAAGAGTGATTTAAAATGAAAGATGTCTATATTTTAGCGATTGAAACATCTTGTGATGAAACTAGTATGGCGATTGTTAAAAATGGTCAAAGTATTGATTCTTTAACAATTTTAACTCAAATGGATACTCATGCTAATTTTGGTGGGGTAGTTCCGGAAATTGCTAGTCGAATGCATACTGAAAATATTACAATGGTTTTAGAAGAAACATTAAAGAAAAGTCATATTACGATGGATGAAATATCAGCCATTGCGGTTACTTATGCTCCAGGCTTACTTGGGTCTTTATTAGTAGGGGTAGAATGCGCTAAAGTACTAGCTTATGTTTATAACAAACCTTTAATCAAAGTTAATCATACTTTAGGTCATATTTATGCTAATAATATTGAAAATGATATTGTTTTTCCTACCCTTGCTTTAATTGTTAGTGGGGGCCATACTGATTTAGTAATTTTAAAAAATGATAATGAGATGGAAGTTTTAGGAAGTACAATTGATGATTCCATTGGGGAAGTTTATGATAAAGTTGCCAGAGTTTTAGGTATGCCTTATCCTGGTGGTCCTAATATTGAAAAAAAAGCTTTATTAGGAAAATCTACTTATGAAATGCCTGTTTTAATGAATGATGATAGTTATAATTTTTCTTATAGTGGTTTAAAAAGTTATATTATTAATTTAGTTCATAATGAAAAACAAAGAAATCATGAAATTAGAATTAATGATTTAGCTTGTTCTTTTCAAAGATCGGCCGTAGAAGAGTTATCTAGGAAAGTAGACTTAGCTTTAAAAAATAATCCTAACATTAAAAGAATGATTTTAGCTGGTGGGGTATCGGCTAATACATATCTTCGGGAAGAAATAAAAAAAGTTTGTGATAAATATCAAGTTAAATTTCATGTCCCAAATATTATTTATTGTACTGATAATGCCGCAATGATTGGAGCAGCAGCATATCCTTTATATAAAGCTCATATTTTTGCTGATTATAGTTTAAATGCTAAAAGTAGTGAAACAATTAAAAAATATTTAGAAAATAATTAAAAAGAATAAGGTTTATCGTTTCCTTATTCTTTTTAATTCATAATTATTTGTTTTTGGTAAACTAGAAAATATTTGGTTGTTCCATCTTTTAGAATGTCTTTTTTCTTCAATTTCTTTAATACCATTTTCAACTTTATTTTTAATTTCTTCTTGATTATCAAATAAATAAATGACAAATTTTTTTTCTTTAGCGTCTTCTAAGGTCATTTCTTTAAAATCATGAGTAATAAATTCTTCATCAAAATTATATTGAACTCTTCTTAATTTATATTCACCATTAGGTATTCCTATAATAGCAGTATTAACGTTATCAACAGAACCTAATCGATAAGAATAATTAGTAAGATTATTTAACTTTAATACTTCATCTAAATTATAAGATAAAGGAATTAATTGTTCTTTTAATTTTAATAAACAATTATCGATTATTATTGGTTGTGTTCCTTCAAAAACTAAATCTTTTTCATTAGTATCTTCCATATACATAAATAAATTATAAAACATTTTTTGATATTTATTTTTTAAACTATTATATTCTTTAATTTCTTTTTCACTCATTAAAATTTTATTTTCTTCAATTAAAGGATCTTTTTCATTTATTATTTGATATTTATAAATTAATGAACTTAAAAGATTAATACCTGGAATTAATAATAAAATAATGTTTAAAATTTTGTTTTTATCTTCTTTTAAAGAAGAATTATGAAGATACTTTTCATATGTGTCATAATCAAGTTTATAACCTTGTTTAGCTAAAGATAACATTTTATTTAAGCTTATATTTAGCTTAATTAAGCAAGAACTTAAAATTGTAATTAATTCAATTAATATACTAAAAATAAGAGTCATAAAAAACCTCACTATAATAAATGGTGCTGGAAACAAGACTTGAACTTGCGACCCCATCATTACGAGTGATGTGCTCTACCAACTGAGCTATTCCAGCAACAAAACTATTTTATCAAATTTTTTTTAGTAAATCTATAGAGATTATGGTAAAATATGATAAAGAAAGAGGAATATTTATGAATTATATTAAAACACCAACTAAAGGTATGAGAGATTTTTTACCTAAAGAAATGGAATTAAGAGAATATGTTTTAAAAGTTATGAAAGAAACTTATGAAAATTTTGGGTTTGAAATGATTGGAACTCCTAGTGTTGAACATATTGAAAATTTAACAAGTAATCAAGGTGGAGAAAATGAAAAACTAATTTTTAAAATTTTAAAAAGAGGTGAAAAGTTAGAAAATAGTGATAAAAATAATCTTGATTCTTTAGTTGATAGTGGATTAAGATATGATTTAACGGTACCTTTAGCAAGACTATATTCTAATAATATGCAAAATTTAGCTTTTCCTTTCAGGGCTTTTCAAACTGGTTATTCTTACCGGGCTGAACGTCCTCAAAAGGGAAGATACAGAGAATTAATGCAATGTGATTTAGATATTATTGGGGAAAAAACTAATTTAGCTGAAATAGATTTAATAACAGCTGTTATAACTTTTTTACAAAAATTAGATTTTAAAGGTTTTAAAATTAAAATTAACGATCGAAGAATCTTAAAAGCTTTAATTTTATATGCTGATATACCTATTGATATTATGGATAAAGTTTTAATTATTTTAGATAAATTAGATAAGATCGGTCTTGATAATGTTAAAGAAGAGTTAATAGAATTAAATATAAATGAAGATAAAGTTTTAAAATATTTAGATAAAGTAAATAATTTAAATAATAATCTTAAATTATGTAAAGACTTACCTTTAGAAGAAGAAATAATTACTAATTTAGAAGAAATAATAGATTGTGTTTTAGATAATGTTAAAGCAGAAATTATTTTTGATCCTACTTTAGTAAGAGGTATGGGTTATTATACAGGACCTATCTTTGAAATTGAAGCTGAAGGATTAGAAAGTGCCATTGGCGGGGGCGGAAGATATGATAATATGATTGGTAATTATCTAAAAGAATCTATTCCAGCATGTGGTTTTTCAGTTGGTTTTGAAAGATTAGTATTATTATTAGAAGAAAGAGGATTTGAAGTACCTAGTAATAAAGAAAAATATTGTTATTTAATAGATAAAAATATGAGTAAAGAAGAAAAACAAAATATTATAAAATTAGCTAATGAAAAAAGACAAGATAATAAAATAGTTAAAATAGTTATGAAAAGTAAAAATTTTAAATTTCAAAAAGAATCTTTAGAAAAAGAAGGTTATGAAATAAAATTGTAAGAAAAAGCTTACAATTTTTTTTAAACTACTTGACATGGGGGGGGGGTTAAATGTTAATATATATATAAAGATAGAAGGTGTCTTATATATGGAAAAGAAAAGAATAATAAGAAATATAATATTAGTAGTAATAACAGCATTAATAGTAAGTTTAACAGCAACATTTGCATTTTGGAAAAAAGAAGTAGATCAAGTAGAAAGTAATTTTGTCAAAAGTTTATGTATGGATGTAAGTTTAATAAATGAAGAAGATGATATCTTATTAGAAGATGCATATCCAATAAGTGATGAAGAAGGATTAAGTTTAAAACCATATAAATTTACAATCAAAAATAATTGTGAAACAACAGCAAAATATAATATAAATTTTGAATTATTAAATAGTACAACCTTAAGTGATGAATATGTAGCAATAAGTTTAAATGGAGTAAAGAATGGAATCTTAAATGAACTAGATAAAACAAGTACAACAATAGAAAATGCTTTAAGTAGTGATTCAGGCTATAGTCTAGAAGAAGGAACCCTAGATGGTGGAGAAGAAAAGAATTTTGAACTAAGAATATGGATGGATAAAAGTGTAACAGCAGAAGATATAGATTCAATGAATAAAACCTTAGAAGGGAAAATAACCTTAATAGCAGATTATATCCCTCAAATAGAAATAAATAATACTTTAACAGAATGGGGACTTACAGACACCATAAATATTCATGGGTATAGTAGATATCATAAAATAGTAGCATATAGTAT
>CANQIN010000090.1 GCA_947623995.1 uncultured Bacilli bacterium
TTATCAATTTATCTTGAATACGCCTTTGTCTTTGTAAAGAAGCATCAATATATTTAGTTTTTTTATTTTCACTAAAAGCTTCACTAAAATCATTTTGAATATTTAACATAATCTCTAAAATAAGAGCTAAAGATAGTTTAAAATCATTAAGATTTTTATTTTTTAAAGACTTAAATTTATTTTGAATATTAGTTTTAAAATAAACTTTATCATCTTTTAAATAATAATTTAAATTTTTAATATTTAAATTATCAAAAGCTTCATATAAATAATCTAAATCTTCATAATGAAAAGAATCTATCTTTTCAAAAACTACATTATACATTTGTACTTCTTTATCATTAAAATCATGAAAAGATTCATAATACTTATTTAAATTTAATTTTAAATCTTTATTAATATTTATAATCTTAATTTTATTTATTTTAGCAAATTGTTTTAATCGATATGTAGTAGCTGCTTGACTATAACTTTCATATTTTTTATTTTCAGGTAAATCTTGAAATAAATTAAAGAAGGTTAAATAAAAATTAGTTCTACTATCCGGATAAAATAATTGTTTAAATGGTAATTTAATTGAACAATTATTTTGGTCGATTCGAAAGTATTCTTTTTCATCTACAATAACTATATCTTTAAGAAAAGAATAGATATCTTTTATTTCAACATAACTATTTATAGCAGCATTACAAATACAATGAATCTTTTTAAATTTACTAATATCTTTTTTTAATAATCTTAAAACATCTTCATTCATAATTAATTTAGTTATAATTTCACTATTTTTATTATAAGTTAAAGGATATTTATCTTTATAATAGGCAATTAAAGCATTTAAACTTTCTAATATTAAATTATTATACATCTGTTCAATACCTATACTATTCCATAAGTTTTTTATTTCAGTATTAGAAAGATAAAAGTATAAATAATCTATTTTCTTTTTAAGATTTAAATTTTTATCAAAATATAACATATTATAAGCTTTAGTATTTTTAACATCTTCATCATTAATAGTTATACTAAAATATTTTTGATAATATGCTTTAATAACCATTTCTTCCAAACTCATTTCTTTCACCAGGTATTATTATACAAAAAATAAACACGTTGTCTAGTGTTTATAATAAATCTTCAATATTGTTATTAACTAAATTTTCATCTTCAACAATAGGTGTTTCATTCTTTGTTTTAGATATAACTTTAGGAGTAAAAGGAATACCTTGTTCATGAACACACTGGGCTAAAAACATATTTAAAGCAACTGATGTATTTAAACCTAAACTTTTAAATAACAAATCAGCTTGTCTTTTTAGCTTTTTATCCACTCTAAAACTCATATTAGTAGTATTTGATGAATTCATATCCCCATCTCCATTCTATGCCTAAATAATAACAAAGAATAGTTTTTTTGTCAATGCAATTTCAATATTAAGTCAATACGCATCTATCTAGAACGAGAACAATATTTTTCTTTATAATTTTGTAATTGTTCAGAAACTAAATCTTCTAAATACATTTCATCAGGTCCAGGGCCTAACATATAACTTGCTCCTTTTGCTGTATCAGGTAATTTACTTATTAACTGAATAGAATTATTTTTACAAAAAGCAAAAACCATTTCATTAGCATTAAAAATAGCTAAAGAAGTTCCTTCAGGTAATTCAAAATCAATTAATTCATTTGGTAAAGGCAAATAACAATCTGGTAATTTTTCACCTTCATGATAACCAACTAAAACATAATATTCCCCTTTATCTAATCTTTTAATGGCTTTATCTAAATCTAAATAACCATTAACTAATAACTTTTTAGGATATCCTTCTTTATTGTAATAGAATTCACTATTAATATCCTTAGCAAATATTTCATTATAATTCATAAGCCACCTCTAAAGCTATTATAACTTAAAAATATTAAAAATGATATATTAATTACAAAAAGTTGACATTAAAGATAAAAATAGGAAGTTTTCTCAATCTAACTTTGCAATAAATGGTATACCTTTTTCTCCATTACCGTCTATTATTTTTACAGAGGATGATAGATATACGACTGGCACAACCCCGTACGCACGGTACGCATTGTCGTAGGTGACATAGCCAGACGAATTCACATTGAACACATTGTTAGCATTAGAAGAATTCGGCGATTTTTCTATATATTTGCCCTTATTACTACATTTGTTTTAAAAAGCAAATGTTAGTAAGCAAAACAAAGCGGGGTCCGGGACGACAACCCGCCGTCCAACGGACCTAACTCGCGAGTTGAGTTTTATATGGCGTTCCTTTTTCTCCATTACCGTCTATTATTTTTACTGACGATGATAGATATACGACTGGCTGAACCCCGTGCGCATAGCTCGCAAGGTAGCGGTTGACAAAGCCAGACGAATCCACAAAGAACACATAGCAAGCATTAGAAGAATACGGCGATGGTGTCATTGTCCACGTGTAACCACTTGGCTTTAACCAATCATTTGTGTTACAACTTTCTCCATCATAGTCATACATGCTTTTTCCTAAACATGTCTCTCTTACATTTCCTCCTACGGCATATCCATAATCACTTGGATACATTAATCCTATATATCCTTCCCATGTTGTTGTTCTTGGTACTGTATCATTACAAATATTTCCTCCTCCATTACTTTCACATTGTTCTTTTCCATTATGACTTCCTCTTTCTGCTTCATATGTGGCGCTTGCTGTCCATTGACTTGTGCTATAAGTTGCAAATGTCCCTGTATTCCATTTTACTTTTGCTATCTTGTTCTTGGCTTCTTCACTTAGTCCACTACTTGTAAAGTTACATGTTGTATTTGCCTCTTTTGAATTATTATAACAACTTCCACTTCCTCTATTCCAATACAAACTTCCTCCTATGGCTGGTGTTCCACTATATACTTCTTGAGGATTTAAGAGTTTCATTACATCTGCTTGGCTCCATTCATTTACTCCACTACCATTATTTATTCCTTCTGCACTACTATCCCAACTATAGCTTCCTATACTTTCTGCTCTTATTATTTTTACCAAACTTTCTTGTTGTCCTCCATTATCTAAATTGGCTATATTATTCATGACTCCAATTATT
Organism: uncultured Bacilli bacterium; assembly: GCA_947623995.1. Taxonomy (GTDB): domain Bacteria; phylum Bacillota_I; class Bacilli_A; order RF39; family UBA660; genus Ventrenecus. The sequence continues at coordinate 3,097 of CANQIN010000090.1, forward strand.
CTCCATAAGATTGGATTTCCTTCACCATCTCTATCTCCTATATCTATATAGTTATTTACTGTTGCTCCTATATATCTTATATTTTCATCAGTTGTGTTATCAGCTTTTAAATTTGTTGTATCAGTTTTTGCTAATTCAGTAATATATTCTACTGCTGTCGGATATTGTTTTTCTTCAAAATACAAACTGCATTTTGTTTTAGGTGAATTTAAATTTTTAACAAGTGGAGCCCATTCTTCTTCATTCCATTCGATACTTGCTCCATTATCACATTCAGCGTGGTCAAATACTAAATTTTCTTCATTACCTTTCTGAGGCATTTCTTCTAATAATTGGTCTTCACCTTTATAAAACACAAAATATACATCACTATTACCAAAGTAATCTACTTTACCATTCATCATAGGAAATTCGGCACTTTCCGTAAAGGACGCAAATGTTTTATATAGTAATAATGATACACTTATTAATACTATTACACTTATACTTATCAAAATTACTTTTCTTTTTTTCTTACTTTTATCAACATACTTTTCTAGCTTCATATTATCACTCTATTCTGTAATAATTATAACATTTGACCCCCCCCCTAAGTCAAGTGAAATCGAAAAAAAAGCAAAAAAAAATAGGCGACTTCCTATTTTCGCTTATCACTATCGTCGGCGTTCTAGTGCTTAACTTCTCTGTTCGGGATGGGAAGAGGTGTATCCACTAGGCTATCGTCACCTATAAAGGATTTTGTCCTTTAAAAACAAGATAATGTATTTCTCATAACAAATTAAATAAGTTAAATCCTCGAATTATTAGTACTAGTCAGCTCAACGTATTACTACGCTTCCACCTCTAGCCTATCAACGTTGTAGTCTACAACGATTCTTACTTCACGAAGAATGGGAAAATTCATCTTGGAGGAGGCTTCTCGCTTAGATGCTTTCAGCGATTATCCCGTCCATACATAGCTACTCTGCGATGCAACTGGCGTTACAACAGATACACCAGAGGTATGTCCATTCCGGTCCTCTCGTACTAGGAACAGCTCTCCTCAATTTTCCTACGCCCACGACGGATAGAGACCGAACTGTCTCACGACGTTCTGAACCCAGCTCGCGTGCCACTTTAATGGGCGAACAGCCCAACCCTTGGAAGCGAATCCACCTCCAGGATGTGACGAGCCGACATCGAGGTGCCAATCAGCGCCGTCTATGTGAACTATTGGGCGCTATCAGCCTGTTATCCCCAGGGTAACTTTTATCCGTTAAGCGACGGCAATTCCATACTCTACCGCCTGATCACTATGTCCTGCTTTCGCACCTGCTCGACTTGTTGGTCTCGCAGTCAAGCTCCCTTATACCATTACACTCTTTGATTGATTTCCGACCAATCTGAGGGAACCTTTGAGCGCCTCCGTTACTTTTTGGGAGGCGACCGCCCCAGTCAAACTGCCCACCAGACACTGTCCTCCAACCGGATAACGGTTGCAAGTTAGAAATCAAATAACTTAAGGGTGGTATTCCAAGGGTGGCTCCATAAGAACTAGCGTCCTTACTTCAAAGCCTACCACCTATCCTCTACATAAATCACCTGATCTCAATATCAAGCTACAGTAAAGCTCCATGGGGTCTTTTTGTCCTGTCGCGGGTAACCTGCATTTTCACAGGTATTAAGATTTCACCGAGTCTATGGTTGAGACAGCTCCCAAATCATTACGCCTTTCGTGCGGGTCAGAACTTACCTGACAAGGAATTTCGCTACCTTAGGA
>CANQIN010000091.1 GCA_947623995.1 uncultured Bacilli bacterium
CTCCATTGGGAAATCTGTCCGAACTTTTATAAGTTTAGACTTGAAATATATAAGTATCAATTTCTAAAGAAGTTGGTACTTTTTTAGTGCAATTTAAAGAAAGGATAGATTAAAATGCTCAATATTATAAAGGAAAAATTAGAGTTTGATGAAGAATTAAAGAAAAAAATTGAGTTTATATGTAACTTTTGTAATACAACTCCAACCATTATTAATGGTAATATACGAAAAATAGATAAAACAAATATAACTTACATAGAACCTCATAGAATTATTATTAAAAAAACTACCTTTTTAGCGTTCAATTACTCTAATACTTTATATATAGATAATTTATCCAATAAGATAGAATTGAAAGATTTAGAAAACTTTATAAAACAATTAAATTAGATTAAATGTAAAAATACCAACTTCAAATAGTAGTTTATTAGACTAAAATATTATGTCTTGACTTTTATATAAAAATTTATATAATAAACAATCAAGAACAAGTTTTATGTTTGTGGGGTTAATATAAAACAAGTTGAATAAATTATTTATATAAATAACCATTAGAGGTGTCAAAGACATAAAAATTGTTTTTAGTCTTTGTCGCCTCTTTTTTAATAAAATAGAAAGGATTTGATTAAATGAGTGATGAAAAGAAAATAGCAGGTATTTATATTCGTGTATCAACTGAAGACCAAGCTAGAGAAGGATTTAGTTTGCCAGAACAAGAAAAAAGACTTAAAGCAATGTGTGAATATAAAGGATACGAAATATATAAAGTTTATAAAGATGCAGGAATAAGTGCTAAAACTGGAAATTATAGACCAGCATTTGAAGAATTAAAAGAAGATATTAAAAACAAAAAAGTAAATACTATTGTTGTTTTAAAACTAGATAGATTAACAAGAAGTGTTTATGATATGGAAAATATAATGAAATTTTTAGATGAAAATAATGCTTATCTTGATTGTGCAAATGACGATATAAATACTACAAATGCAAATGGAAGAATGGTTGCAAGATTACTTACAACTGTTAGTCAAAATGAAATAGAGAGAACAAGTGAAAGAACTAAAATTGGTTTATCAGGAGCAATTAAAGAAGGTAATATTCCACATAAAGCACCATTTGGATATAAACGTTTAAATAAAAAACTTGTACCAGACCCTCTTACAAAAGACCAAATAATAAGAATATTTAATTTATATTATGAGGGAAATTCTTATCAAACAATAAGTAATATGTATAATAAGGAAAAAGTTTTTGGAAAAACTAATTGGTGTGATGGAACGATTTTAAAAATACTTGAAAATGAAATATATAAAGGTGATTTTGTTCACGGTAAAAGAACTAATAATCCTACTTATTATGAAAATGTAGTTGAACCCCTAGTATCTAAAGAATTATGGGAAGATTGCCAAGTGCAAAAGAAAAAAAATTCAAGAAACTATAAAAGAGATAAGGAATACTTATTTTTACAAAAACTTAAATGTCCAAAATGTGGAAGAATTTTAGGTGGAAATGCTACAAGAAAGAAAAATGGTAACGTTTACTATTATTATCAATGTCATAGTTGTAAAATGACTATAAAAGAAAATAAAATAGAAGAAACAATTAAAATATTACTTGCTGATTTATTAGAGTATGATAATGTAGTTAATGAATTCTTTTTGCCAGTTTTAAAATCTAAATTAGATAATCCAAAAGATGAATTAAAAAAAGAATTAAAAAATTTATATAATAAAAAAGAAAGAATAAAAAAAGCCTATATAGATTCACTATTTACAGAAGATGAATTTAAAGAAGAAACAAAAATAATAGAAGAACAAATTAAAAATATTAATTCTAAATTATTAGAAAATGAACAAGCTGAAAAATTAAATTTTACAATTGATGATATTTTACTTAAAAGAGATATGGACTTTATAAATAAAATAAAATTGCCAATATCATATTTTGCTTTTAATGACAATTGGAACTTACTAGATAGAAAAACAAAAGCTGATATTATAATGAAATATGTTGAAGATATAGAATTGATATTAATAAAAAATAATTATGATGTAAAACAAGTTAATTTTAGAAGTGCTTTTTATAGTGAATTTGAAGAATTATTTAAACAAGGATATATTGATATGAAAAGACCACTCACTTTTAATTTTGATGGTATATGTGTAGATACAAGCGTTAGATATAGTGAATACCTTCCAATAGAAAAAGTAATTCAACATTTATATAGACTAAACGAATATTATGAAGTAAATTTTTATAAAGGAACACTTTATAAGGAAACCGAAAAATTAGAAATGCTACCATTAAAAAATGGTGAAGTCCCTATTAGAATATTTCCGTTACAAGCAAATAATAATGATAATGAAAATTGGGTAACAATGGGAATGCTTGCAACAAAAAATGTTCCAAACGATATAAAAGTAAATATAAGAGATGTATTTGAAACAATACCTGATAATGTCATAAAAGAAAATAATGTTAGTCAAGAACAACGATAGTTGCTTGTCTTGATTCTTGACTAACATCAATCAATAATATAATGGAAAAATATCAAAAACAAAAACATTTTTTTGCTTTTGATGTTATCTGCCAAAAAGATTTTTTGCTAACTTTTTTCTAAAAAAAGTTATAACAAACGTGGCACGTTTTGTTGTCGTAAGACAATGAAAGTGGCGATAGTTTGTTAAATAAAATTATAAGAACTTTTACTTACGTTAGTTTGTAAAAGGACGAATAATTTTTATAAGATAAAATAAAAAGCAGTGCTTGTTATTTTATCAAAGTCTTATGAAGTTTTATTCCATTACGTAGTTTTGGAATATAACAAATAAGACAGCAGTTTCTAAGGTTGCTTAAACCTTAGCCCCCATATTTTGATATAAACGATTAGTGTTGTCAAAATATATAGGGGGTTAGAGATTTTGACAAAGCAAAATTGCCCTACTAAAAGTAGGCTCTAAATTTAATTAAGGAGGGAAAATAAAATGAATTTTGAATATAAAAAAGAATTTATAAATTTACAATATGGCAAATGTTACTTGATAGATGAGAAAGATAATTATTATTTAGTTTATGTGGAAAAATGTTTTAATCATTTCATTGTATGTAACTATATTGATGAAATGGGAACGATGATGAATTTAAATTTTTTTGAAACATTTGAAAAAGCAAAAGAATATTTTGATGAACAGTAATTATAATTAAGGGGGGTTATATTTTATGAAAGAATTATCTTATTCTTTACACTTAAGTAATGATAAAAATAAAACAAAACGTGCTAGACAATATGCTAAAAAAAGTGACAATAATTCTACTTCATTTAGCAATAATGCAATTCAAAATCATCAACAATTATCAAAAGCTGATAGACATAATTTACGAAAATATGATGATAACCAAGAACTGATTTGCACAATTAAAGGAACTTCTTCTGTTGTGGAAGATACCAAAAATTTATATTTAGAATTATTTGAAAATGCAAGAATTAAATATAATGAAAAACAAAAACGAAATGATAGAAAGATAGAAAATTATTTTAATCATATTTCAAATGATAACAAAAGAGATTTAGCTTGTGAAATTATTATTGAATTAGGTGACATAGATTTTTGGTTTAATAAAGATGAAAGATTTATAAAGAAAATGACTAATGTTTACAAAGAACAAATTATAGATTTAGAACGTATTGTTCCTAATTTTAAAATAGCTAATGCAACAATTCATTTTGATGAATCTAGTCCACATTTACATATTATAGGTGTTCCATTTAAAACAGGAATGAAAAATGGTATGGAAGTGCAAGTTGGTAAAAGTGACGTTTTTACTACTGATAGTTTAAGAAATATACAAGACAAAATGAGAGAATGTTGTATTAATTCTTTTAATAAACATTATAATTTGAATTATACTCTTAAAAATAAAGAAGAAGGTCGTAACCAAGATATAAATGTTAAAAATATGATTAATTATAGAGAATTAAAAAAGGAAAAAGAAAAAAATAAAAAAAGACTTGATGAATTAAATGATAAAGCTAATAATTTGCAAAATAGATCTAATCAAATTACGGAAATTATTGATAATTTAAAACAAAACAAACTAAATAAAAATAATTATTCCATATCTAATGAAGATATAATAGAAATTAAAGATTATATAAAATTAACTAATGAAACAACAGCTAATTTAAAATCTACAAATGATTTAACCACAATATTAGAAAAATACGAAGAAGATTTAAAAAATCATTCTAGCGAAGTTAAAAATTTGCAACAAAAAATTAATAATCGTGATAAAAAAATTGAAGATTTAAAAGAAGAATTATATTATGCTAATGATAAAGTAGATGAATTAGAAGATAAAGTATCAATTCTTCAAGATACATTAAACTACTTTAAAGATTTGTGGCAAAGATTTATAAAATTTTTGCAAGACAAATTTTTTTCTAGTGATAAATATGATAACTTTATAAATGAATTATATAACGAAGATATTATTAATGATAATGATATAAATACCATTCAAAATAAAAGTAAAAAGAAGAATAAAAATGATGATTTTGAATTATAAAAGAGCTGAAATTTACTTAAAGTATATCAGCCCTTTTTTTAGATGAATTATTAATGAAAGTATTTTAAATACTTCTTTTTATTTTGGTAAGATTCAAATAAATAATCATAATTTTGAGTAATTGAAGGCAAAAATTTTTCTTTATATTTTTCTTGTCTTTTATTTTGATTTAAAGTTTCATAACTTTTTAATATTAGATTTATACTTTCAAAAATACAATCATAATATTTTAATCCTCTTTGACAGAATACTAAATCCGATAAAAGAATTAATATTTTATAA
>CANQIN010000092.1 GCA_947623995.1 uncultured Bacilli bacterium
ATTTGGCTTGAGTTTTATTTGCTTTTTAAAGCATTTTATGATATAGTATCCCTCGTGTTAAAAAAGGGGGACTTTTTTTTATGAAATATATTGTTGAAAAAGATGAAATGGGAGTAATTAATTATTACAATTTTGAAAAAAAGTTATTAATGCAAGAATATCAAACTGTAAATGATAATATAACTTTATATTATCATGATAAAAAAATTGTTAAAATAAAAGCTAATAATTTAGAATTAGCGTTAGATTTAAATAGTAATATATTAACTGCTGATTTTAATAATGGTGTGACAGCTTATTTTGCTAGTAAACATCAAAAAATTGTTTTCTTAGATATTGATGGTGAATATTTAGGTTCTTTATATATGAATGTAGAACCTATTGAAAATAATAGTTGGTTATATGTTATTATAAAAATAATTAATAAATTAAATGAAACAATGCCCATTTTAATTGAAAATAGATATACTGCATCTATTTCAAAGGTTAATGATAAAATTCATCAAGTTAATAATGAAATGGTTTCAAAAACAGTTACTATTTTAAATCAAGATAATCGTCGTAGTATTGAAAAAATATTAAGTGATTATCATAAGCAAGAAATAAGAGCTAAGAAGTTTTTATTCTTAAGAAGAAAAAAATTATCTAAAGAACAATATGCTAAAAAATATGATGAAATAACTATGAAATATGCTACTAAAAGAAGTCAATTAAAATCTCGTTATAATTATTTAGCAGAAAGAAGAAAGTTAGAAGAACTTCAAGCTGAACTTTTCAATAATCAAAATGATTTAGATGAATTATTATTAGAAAAAAAAGCTATTTATAATGAATATTTAACTAGATAATTTAATTTTTAAGATTTGATCAAAATATAGTGAAGAATAATCATCAAAGTAAATTTTATTTTGATTAGAATCGATTTTTATAATAAATCCAAGTTTCGTATAAAAATGGTTTTTCCAAAAATAAGTAACTTGGATTTTTTCATTGGTATGAAAAGCTTTCTTAATAAGTTCTTCTAAATTATATAATTCATCTTCACTTAAAGTAGGCATTTGTTTATAATTTCTTTTTTCTTTTAAAGATTTAATTACTTCGTTAGAAGGAATAAGTGAATTAAAGGGTAACCATTTAATTTCATTACGATTATTCATGATGACCTCCAATCTTTTGATTACGTTCTTTAATAGTTGAATAAGATAAAAGACTAGTAGCTTTTAAAATACTATTTTTACCATATTTATTATGAACATTATCTAAAGTATAATCTAATTTTTCATTTAAAACTTTTTTTTCAAAATTTTCAAATAAATCTAATTGAATACCTTCTTTTTTAGATAGTTTACCTAAAGATATTCCAACTTTTCTAATGGGCGTATGTTCTAGATAATAACGATCAAAAATACTTTTGCAAATTTGATAGAGATTATCAGTATTATCAGTTGCACATTCTAATTTTAGACTATGCGTAAAACCACCACCAATATTTTTAGAATAACTAATACTTAAGTTAATAACCATACATTCTAAATGATTAGTTCGAAGTCTTCTAGTTAAAACTTCTAACATTTCTTTAATAATTAATAAAATATCATCATCATAATAATCTTTTAATAAAACTTGACTATGACTAATTGATTTTTCTTTAGGTTGATGTTTAAATTCATATATTAAAGAATTATCAATGCCATTCGCGTGTTCATATAATTCAAGACCTAAAATGCCAAATTTTTCTTTTAAAGTATTTTGATCATAATGGGCTAGCTCATAAATAGAGTAAATACCTAAATTATTAAGGCGTTTTTCTAGGCGTTTGCCAATACCCCAAACTTCACTTAAAGGCGTGATTGACCAAAGTTTTTTGGGGATATCTTCATAGGTCCATTTAGCAATACCATTTTTATATTTTTTAGCTTCTTTGTCCATGGCAATTTTAGCAAGTAACATATTAGGTCCAATTCCACAAGTAGCAGTAAGACCGGTTTTTTTCTCAATTGTTTTTAAAATTTTTAAGGCCAGTTCTTCATCAGTTAAGCCATAATATTTTAGATAAGTTGTAACATCTAGGAAACACTCATCAATCGAATAAATATGTAAATCGTTTTCGCTTACAAAATCTAAATAAATGTTAACAACCTCGCTACTTTTTTGGATGTATAAGCTCATTCTTGGGGGAACAATTTGATAAGTAATATCCTTAGGAATTTCATAAAGTCTTGTTCGAGAAGGAATACCTTTTCTTTTTAAAAAAGGAGTAATAGCAAGCGTAATTGCCCCATTACCTTGGGTGTTACTTGCAACAACTAAAGGCGTAGTAAAAGGATTAAGACCTCTTTCAACACATTCAACAGATGCAAAAAAGCTTTTTAAATCAATACATAAAATATGGCGATTTATTCTTTTTTCCATAAGGTTCACCTCCCAAACGTTTGTTCTAAATAAAATTATAACAAAAAAATCAAAAAAGACAATTGCCAAATTTTAGTAAAAAGGTTAAAATGAAAAAGGAGAAAAGAGATTAATTATGAAAAATGAAAAAGTTTTTGCGAAAGACTTTTGTTTTGCTAAAGTTTTTTGTTTATTTGTAGTTGGTAGTCTTTTTGGTACTTATTATGAAGAAGTACTCTGGTATTTAAAGTATCATGAAATTACAGACCGACAAGGTCTTATTTATACCCCTTTAAGTCCCATTTATGGTTTAGGGGTAATCATGTTTTTATTGTTTTTACATAAAAATAATGAAACAAGATCTTATTTAAAAACTTATATTTATTGTTTTTTAATTGGAGGTTTTACCGAATATTTAACAAGTTTTATAGCTGATTTTTTCTTTGATGTTAAATTTTGGGACTGTACTAATAAATTTTTAAATATTAATGGTCGGACAACAATTATTTATATGTTAGGTTGGGGCTTAATTGGTTTAGTATTTATGAAAATTTTATATCCAACACTTGAAAGATTAATTGAGGCTATTCCCTATAAAATTGCTAAAGTAAGTTACATTATTATTTTAATTATTGTAAGTATTGATTTATTTTTGACTTATACAGCTTTTGGTAGAATGGCACTTCGTAATCATAACGTTCCACCTCTAACTATTGTTGGACGTCTTTATGATAAGTACTATAATAATGATTTTATGTATCAAAAATTTCCCGTTATGAAACCAGATTAAGGAGTAAAAAATGAAATGGAGTAAAAAACAATACCAAGAATTTATTAATTATTTAAAAATAATTAGAGATGTTAATTATCAACAATTTCAAAAGAAAATAATTAATACTAAATATGAAATATTAGGAGTAAGATTACCAGTTATTAGAAAAATTGTTAAGAAAATAACTAATCCCAAAGATTTTTTAAAATTTTGTCAAAATAAATATTATGAAGAAGTTTTAATTAAAGGTTTAGTAATTGCTTCTTTAAAAGATTTTGAACTATATTTAGAAAGCTATCTTTTAGAAATTGATAACTGGGCTATTTGTGATAGTTTTTGTAGTAGTCTAAAAATTAAAAATTTAGATGAATTCTTATTAAAAATTAAAAATTTTCTAAATAGCAAACATGAATATACTGTTAGAGTAGGTTTAGTTTTATTGCTTAATAATTATGTATCAGAAAAGTATTTAAAAACGATTTTTTCTTTAACCGATAAAATAAATCGAGATGAGTATTATATTAATATGGCAATTTCTTGGTTAATAGCCGAATGTTTTATTAAGTATCCAACTTTAACTTTACCTTATATAAAAAATAATCATTTAAATGCCTTTACTCAAAATAAAACCATTAGTAAAATTAGAGATTCTTACCGGGTTAAAAAAGAAGTTAAAGATGATCTTTTAGAATATCGTTTTATATTATAGGGAATAGTTATAATTAGAAAAGGAAATGAAAAATGGAAAATTTTAATGATGATAGAATAATTGATACTAAAAATAGAGTTTTTTATTCTAATACTTTTGGAATGGGAAGAACAAATCCTCGCTCATTACATACAAATTCAAATCATGTATATAGAAGAACAGGTAAAAGCCAAATTGAAGATATTATAAATTGTGGATATGTAAGACCAAAATTAAAAGTAAATGGTGGTCATAAAAAAGAAGTCTTTTGGTCATTAGGTGGCGAGAATCTATTTTATTTTGATGGTAGTCCTATTTTAGAAGTTCCAACTGATAAATTAATTGATGGGCAAATGGGAGCATTATTTATAGATGATTTATCGGCAATATGGATTTTTGACGATAAACAAAATATGTATGTTAATAAATTAGAAGAAATTAAAACAATATATTATGCTTCTCATATAGAAAGCGTTCAATCAAAAGGTCGTAGTATTTAAATTTTTGCTTTAATACATATTTTATTAATTAAAAATAAGATGGGTTTAACGTAAAATATTGTTTTGTTGACAAAATATAATAATTAAGTAAAATAAGAACCGAAAAAGGTGATTAATATGACTGATATTTTAACTAAAATAAAAGAAGAAATATATACTGTTCAACTATCTCAAAGCAGTGAAAAAAAATCTAAAGAACCTACTGTAATGGAAATATATTTTACTTTTGACGCAACGTACGATAATAAACCTATCACTGCTATTGGTTTTTTAACTGGTAATGAACATAATAGAACAGCAACTTCAAATTCTTATGAATTAAATGAATATATTAGTTTTCAAAC
>CANQIN010000093.1 GCA_947623995.1 uncultured Bacilli bacterium
AAAAAAAGATTGTATTAAAACTTAAAATTTGTTAGTATTTTTTTAGAAAAAAGGTGTCATTATGGAATTAGAAATAATAGATATTGATGATTTAGGAAGAGGACTTGCTAAAGTTGATGGTAAAGTTTGTTTTATAAATAAAGCTTTACCTAATGAAATAGTTAAAGTGAAAGTTACAGCTGATAATAAAACTTATTTAGAAGGTAAAGTATTAGATGTTGTTAAAAAAAGTAAAGAAAGAAAATCTTCATTTTGTCCATATTTTAAGGAATGTGATGGATGTTCTTTTGATATAACTAATTATCAATATAGTATTTATCTAAAAGAACAAGCTATTATTAAAATGTTTTTACATGATGATATTCCTTTAAAAAATTTTAAAATAGTTCCTAATAATGAAAATTTAGGGTTTAGAAATAAAATTAGTTTAAAAGTAATGGATAATAAGTTAGGATATTATGAAGAAAATACACACCATTTTGTAGAAATAAAAAAATGTCCAATAGCTAAAGAGTGTATTAATAAAGTAATTAATGATTTTAACTTATTTGCTTTTAAAAGTGGTAATTTAACTATTAGAGCTAATGATAATAATGAAATAATTTTAATAATTAATAGTAATGATAAAGTAAGTATTGATAAAGAATTATTTAAACATCATAAAATTGTGGGAATTATTCTTAATGATCAAGTTATATATCAAGATTCATTTTTTTATGAAAGAAGAAATGGCTTACTTTATAAAGTTAGTTATAATGCTTTTTTTCAAATTAATAAATTTATAAGTGAAAAAATTGCGAGTGATTTATTAGAAAAGATTGATAAAGATGATGTTATTTTAGATTTATATTGTGGAGTTGGTTATTTTAGTTTAAAGATGGCTTTAAAAGCTAAGGAAGTAATTGGTATTGAAGTAGTTAAAAATGCGGTTTTAGATGCTTTGAAAAATAAAGAATTAAATCATATAGAAAATGTTAATTTTTTACTTGGTAAAGTAGAAGATAAAATAAATAAAATACCTCAAAAATTTACAAAAGTTTTAGTAGATCCACCAAGAAATGGTTTAGATAAAAAAACAATTAAATTCTTACTTAATAAGAAAATCCCAACTATTATTTATATATCTTGTAATCCCAAAACTTTAAAAAGAGATATTAATAAATTAAAAGAAAAATATGAAATTATTTATTCTAAAGGTTATGATATGTTTTCTTATACTAAACATGTTGAATGTATGTTTATCTTAAAACTTAGATGTGGTACAATATAATTGTTTTAAGAGGTGGCAAATGATTATAAAAGTAGATAATATTGAAGACTGTCAAATATGTGATAATTTTTTAACTTTATTAATTCAAGATGAAAGAACTTATAATAATACAATTGAAGAAGGTTTTGTTGTTAAAGATTATTTTATAAATATGATTAAAAAAGATACTATTTTATTACTTTATAAAGATAACGAAATTTCTAAAGGCTATGTTTTTGCTAAAAAATGGGAAGATGGTTATTTAATAAATGGTCTATATGTTGATGTTAATTTTCGTAATCAAGGTATTGCTACTAAATTAATGAAAGAAATCATAAAACAATTAAAAGATAATTTAATTTATTTAGTTGTTTTAAAAGCAAATGAAAAAGCTTTTAATTTATATCAAAAATTAGGTTTTGTAGTTATTAGCGATGCAAATAATAAATTATTAATGATATATCAAAAGAGGGATGAAGATGAATAAAAAAATAATGATTATTGTTTTAAGTTTATTTGGTGGTTTATTTATATTAGCAACGGTGTTATTTATTAGTAATAAAAATGAAGAAAATCCTGAAATTATAGAAGATCCAAAAGAAGTTATTGAACCTCAAAATAATAATCAATATGTTAAAATCGATGATGCTAATTTAAGTTCTACTAAAGCTGATGTTCATACTTTAGTTAAATATTCTTTAGGCTTATATGCAAAAGCTACAGATAATTATGAAATAGAAGGGGATATTTTAGTTAATTATGGAAACATTAGTAAATTAACAAATAAAGATAATATTCCAATAAATGATTTAGAAACTAATAGTGCAGAATTTTTAAATGCTAGTATTGTAAGATATTCTTATGATGAATTAGTTATTAAAAAAGATGATGATTTTTATAAATTTTATCGAATAGGTGATTAAGTTGCAAAAAGAATTATTGATACCTGTAGGTAATTTTGAATGTTTAAAATATGCGGTTTTTAATGGGTGCGATGCCATTTATTTAGCTGGTAAACAATATGGAGCTAGAGCTTATGCTGGTAATTTTACTTTAGAAGAATTAAAAAAAGCCATTTCGTTTTGTCATTTATATGATGTTAAAGTATATGTTGCTTTAAATATTATGATTTTTGAAAGAGAATTAAAAAATGTTATTTCTTATGTTGATTATTTAGTTTCTCTAAATGTTGATGCTTTAATTGTATCTGATCTTGGTTTAATATCTTATCTTCATGAATTATATCCTAATTTAGAAATTCATGTTTCTACCCAAGCTCATACTTTTAATATCAATCAAATTAATTTTTTAAAAAATTTAGGTATTAAAAGGGTAGTAGTTGATAGAGAGTTATCACTTCAAAAAATAAATGAATTAGCAAATATTATTGATATTGAAGTTTTTATTCATGGGGCTTTATGTGTTAGTTATTCTGGTAATTGTTTGATGAGTTATATGATAAATAAAAGAAGTGGTAATCGTGGTTCTTGTGCTCAAATATGTCGTTTACCATTTAAATTAGAACATAATAATAAATTATTAGATTTAAAAGAAAAATATTTATTATCAACTAAAGAGTTAAATACTTCTAATCATATTGAAGAACTTTTAAAAAGTAATATAAAAAGTTTTAAAGTTGAAGGTAGAATGAAAAGCCCTAGTTATGTTGGCTTTATAACAAAATTTTATCGTAATTTAATTGATAATTATGAGAAAAATAAAGAAGCTTTAGTTAGTGATGAAGAATTAGAAAAATTAAAAGTTATTTTTAATCGAGAATTTACAGATGGCTATTTATTTAATAATGAAAATATATATAATATGAAAACTCCTAATCATCAAGGTATTTTAATTGGTAAAGTTATTTCTTATGATAATAAAATGATTAAGATCAAATTATTTAAACCATTAAGTCAAGAAGATGGTATTAGATTTACTAGTATAGATAAAGGAATGATTGTAAATTATTTATATGATAAGAACAAAAAATTGATTAGAGAAGCTAGTAAAGATGATATTATATATGTTGATAATAAAATAAATTTAAAAGGGTTAAGTGATGTTAGAAAAACAATTGACCATAAATTAGAATTAGAATTAAAAAAATTGCCAATTAAAAAAATTCCAATTAATGTAGACTTAGATATTTCTTTAAATAATTTTAAGCTTTTAGTAACTGATGGTAAGAATGAAATTATAGTCGAAGATAATATTGCTTTACATGCTAAAAAAGTTGTAACTTCAAAAGAAGAAATAATCAAGCAAATTAATAAAACGGGTAATACCCCTTTTATAATAAATAATCTTAAAATTAATTTAGAATCTAATTTATTTATCCCTTTAAGTAAAATAAACGAAATAAGAAGAAAAGCCTTAGAAATGTTAGAAAGGAAAAGAAGTACATGATAAGTGTATTAATTAGAAATGAAGAACAATATAATATCGTAAAAGATTATGATTTAGATTGTATTTATACTGATAATCTTTTATTAGCTAGAAAATATGATTTGTTTTATGAAACACCACGAGCTTATGAAGAATTAGATAATTTACCTAATAAATTATTAATTAATGATACAGGCCTTTTAACTTTAGATAATAAAGAGGTTGTTACTAATTATTCATTTAATGTAGCAAATAGTAAAACAATTCTATTATTAGAAAAATATCATGTTAAAAAAATAACTTTATCTATAGAAGTTACCTTAGAAGAATTAAAATTTATGAATTTAAAATCTCATCCTGTCGAAGTAATTATTTATGGTAAAATTGTTAATATGTTTTTAAAAAGTCATCCTTTAATAAAAGATAATAATTTTAAGTTAATTAATTCTAATCATAAATTTGATTCAAGAGTAGATAGTAATGAACATGTTTCAATATTTAATTATGAACCAATTAATTTAATTGATAAAATAGATGAATATCAAAAGTTAGGTATTAAATATTTTAGATTAGATTTTTTAGATGAGAGTAGTAAAGATATTAAAAATATTTTAGACAAATTAAAAAAACAAATAAGTTAATTTTATTTGTTCTTAGGTATGTTTTTTTTTAATTCAAGGACAGCATCTTCAGTAAGACCAGTATAAGTTGTTATTTTATTTATTGGCTCATTAGCTTGTATCATAATTTCTGCAACAATATTTTTTTCTTCAGCATGACCATTTTTATTTCCACATTCTTCTCCAATTGCTTGATTTTTTCGAGCTTCCCATTCTTCTCTTGCAAAATCTTTCCTAGTTTCTTCATTATTTAAAAATTCCTTTAGACATTCAGTTATGCTCATTAAGACATCATCTCCTTTACTTATTTT
>CANQIN010000094.1 GCA_947623995.1 uncultured Bacilli bacterium
TTTGCCAAAAATTGTGATTGAAAAAGTAAAATATATTTGATACAATGTTAAAGTAGATAACGTGAAAGGATAGATAAATATGGCATTTAACAAATTAAAAAGTTTATTAACTGACAAAGATGATGAAGAAATTTCTAATGAAGATGAATATTATAATGTAAGTACAGAGGAGTCTTTAAAAGAAGCAGAAAAGACTGGTAATAAAATGATTTTAATGGAACCAAGAGCATATTCTGAATCTCAACAAATAGCTGACCATTTAAAAAATCGTAATAGTGTAGTAGTTAATTTTAAAAGAGTTACAAGCGCTCAAGCAAAAAGAATTATTGACTTTTTGACGGGATGTGTTTATTCTATAGGTGGAACGATGCAAAAAATAGGTGTTGGAATCTATCTATGCACTCCAAAAAATGTTAATATTCAAGGAAAGATTACTGATGAAAATGAAAAACCAGTTAAGACTACTAATGAAAGTGATGATATAGACTGGTAAAATAATTTTTCTTGTTAGTAAAGAAGGTGAAGCGTGAAGAAGTTTAGTAAAAGTTTTAATGGTTATAGCAAAAGTGAAGTAAATGAGTTTGTGGCAAGAGTAACAAAAGAATATGAAAATATGCTTGATAGTTTAAAAGAAAGAGATCGTGAAAACAAAACTTTAAAAGAAAAACTTTTACAATATCAAAATATGGAAAATACTTTAAATCGGGCTTTACTTGTAGCCGAAGATGCATCTAATCAAATTAAGAGAATGGCAAGAGATGAATCTAAATCTATTGTTGAAGATGCTAAAAGAAATGCTTCTAGAATAGTTAATGATGCTTTAATAAAAGTTCAAAAACTAGAAAGTGATGCTGAAGAATTAAGAAGAAAAATAATTGTCTTTAAAAAACGCTTTAGAGCAGCAGTTGAAACTGAATTAGAAGCAATAGAACAAATTAATGATGAATTATAAGGCTAAAAAGCCTTTTTTTGTTAGGAGGAAAACATGGAATTAATTAAAGTAGGGGATAAAACCTATTATCTTAAAAATAATACTAATATTGGAATTTATAAAATAGATGAAGAAAATGTCTATATTATTGATAGTGGTAATGATAAAGATGCTGGTAAAAAAATTATCAAAATAATTGAAAATGAAGGATGGCATATTAAAGGAATTATTAATACTCATTCTAATGCTGATCATATTGGTGGGAATAAAGTAATTGAAGAGAGAACTAATTGTAGTATTTATGCTAGTGATGTTGAAATGTCTTTTATTAAAAATCCGATCTTAGAACCAACAATGTTATATGGTGGCTATCCTTTTAAAGATTTAAAAAATAAATTTTTATATGCTAAACCTTCTAATGTTTTAAATATTAAAGATAATTTACCAGAAGGTTTAGAATACTTTTCTTTAAAGGGTCATTTTTTAGATATGATTGGTCTTAAAACTAGTGATGAAATTTATTTTTTAGGAGATGCTTTATTTAGTGAAGAAACAATTAATAAATATCATTTATTTTTTATCTATGATGTTAAAGAGTATTTAAATACTTTAGATTATTTAAGTAATTTAAATGGTAAACTTTATATTGCCTCTCATTGTGAGGCTACAAGTGATATTAGTAATTTAATTAAAATTAATAAAGATAAGATATTGGAAATAAGTAATAAGATTTATAATTTATGTAATGATAAAACGTTTGAAGAAATTTTAAAAGAAATTTTTGATGAATATCAATTAGAAATGAATTTAAATCAATATGTTTTAGTAGGTAGTACAATTAGATCTTATTTAGCATATTTATGTGACGAAAATAAAATAAGTTATAAATTTGAAGATAATAAAATGCTATGGACTAAAATCTAAGAACATCTTAACAACTTTCTCATTTATATATAAAAGGAGGGAGTATGTTATGGATATTTTACTAGGGATATTAATTCCTTTTATAGGTACGATTTTAGGCTCTTTTATTGTCTTTTTTATGAAAGACAAAGTTCATAGTAAAATTGAAAAATTGTTATTGGGATTTGCTAGTGGGGTAATGATTGCTGCATCTATTTGGTCATTATTAATACCCGCAATTAATATGACAAATGGTGGTTGGGTTAGTCCAGCATTAGGATTTTTATTTGGTCTATTATTTTTAACTGTTATTGATAAAATAACAAATCGTTGTGAAAAAGATAGTCGTAAACCATCAATGCTTGCTTTTGCTGTCACCTTACACAATTTGCCAGAAGGAATGGCTGTTGGAATTATTTTTGCGGCTTTTTTATCTGGTAGTGCAGGTGTTACTTTAGCAAGTGCTTATGCATTAGCAATTGGTATTGCCATTCAAAATTTTCCAGAAGGAGCAATTATTTCTTTACCAATGAAAGCAAGTGGTAGTAGCAAATTAAAAGCTTTTATTTATGGGGTATTATCTGGAGTAGTAGAACCAATTGGCGCTTTTCTAACCATTTGTTTAACTAAGTTTGTGGTGCCAATTTTACCTTTTATGCTTTCTTTTGCGGCCGGAGCAATGATCTATGTTGTAGTAGAAGAATTAGTTCCTGAAATTCATGAAAAAGAACGAAATTCTTATGGTATAATTGGGGTAGCCCTAGGCTTTGTTATCATGATGGTTTTAGATATTACTTTAGGTTAATATAATTTAAAAATCCAATGAGTTTTTCATTGGATTTTTTCAATTATAATTGTTACGACAGTATTAACAAATGAAGAAGTAGTAGTAAGGCTATTTATATTTGGACTTATTAAAGTGATTTGATCAGTACTGGTATTTACCAGTTCAAATTCTTCATCGTTTAAGGTTGTGGAAATGATACCTGAAGTAGTAAGCCTTACACAAGGTTCTTCTTTGTCCCAAGTACTACCACCAACATAAACGGTTTCTTCCCCAACTTTTTTAAATCCTACTGATACAATTCCTGGTGTTTGAGGATCTAATAAAGCATTTTGAGAATAAGCCTGTACCATCACATCAACTCGGTAAATACCAGGATATAAAAATGTTATCGTATTTTTTTGATCATTTAAGGTATAATTGCTCCCGTAATCAATTGTTTTAACTTCAATTGGAATTCGCTCTTTGGAATTAACCATAATACCAAAATCATCATCTAAACTATTAGTTGTCATGAAAAATGCGACGGGAAGAGTAGAAATACCTGGTTCTCCTTTAGGCCCGATTGGTCCATCAGGTCCTGGAACGCCTTGTGGTCCGGTTGGTCCCGTTGGTCCTTGAAGCCCTTGAAAACCTTGTTCGCCCATTTCCCCACGTTCACCTTTTGGTCCCATTGGACCTATATCTCCTTGTGGTCCAGTAGGTCCGGTCGGTCCTGTTGGCCCATCTATTCCTTGTGGTCCAATTTGTCCTGGGGGACCTTGCACACCTTGTGGTCCAATACTTCCTTGCTCCCCACGTGGTCCTTGTTCTCCTCTTGGACCTTCAAGTCCTTGAATTCCTTGTTCACCACGAGGACCTTGAATTCCTTGATCACCTTGTGGTCCTTGAATACCACGCTCACCTTGGGGCCCTTGAGGTCCAACTGGTCCTTGCGGTCCAATAGGTCCAGCTGGTCCCGTCTCTCCTTGATCTCCTTTAGGACCTTTTATCACTCCAACATTTTCCCAATCTTGAGTTTCATTAGACCAAACATATAAGTTTTCGCCAACTAAATAACTTTGACCAATTTCTCCAG
The DNA here is from genome assembly GCA_947623995.1 of uncultured Bacilli bacterium. Lineage (GTDB taxonomy): Bacteria > Bacillota_I > Bacilli_A > RF39 > UBA660 > Ventrenecus. The sequence continues at coordinate 3,697 of CANQIN010000094.1, forward strand.
TAGGGTGTTCGGCTTTTAACTGGCTTATCGTATCGTAAGAACCTAAAATAGTAACACTTGTACCTGGAGGCCCCATTTCGCCTTTTTCTCCCATTTCGCCTTGGGGTCCAGGAATGCCCATTGGTCCCATTGGTCCCATCGGTCCTTCAATACCTTGAGGGCCAGTTGGTCCCAAAGGACCTTGAGCACCAGGATTTCCTTGCGGACCCATAATTCCTTGCGGTCCAACTGGACCAATAAGCCCTTGTGGTCCTTCCATTCCCATCGGACCTGTCGGACCCATTTGTCCTTCTTCACCTTTAAATCTTCCCACATTTAACCAATTATCAGAATTATTTGCCCAAACATATAAATCATCACCAATAATAAATGCTTCTCCAGCTTCACCAGTAGGGTAAGCATCAATTAATTCTTCAACTGAATCATAAACACCTAAAATTGAAATTCCACCACCACTAGGTCCCGTAGGCCCCGTAGGTCCTGGAATTAATTTATAACAATTATAGCTAACATTCATTTGTTTACGGGCTTTTTTTACTTTTTCTAAGGCCTTATAATAATTACTGTCCATAAACATTTCACCTCTTATATATTCTATGATAATAAAAAGATAATGTTTTAAGAATTTACAATT
>CANQIN010000095.1 GCA_947623995.1 uncultured Bacilli bacterium
CAAAGCTTGCCTTTGTTTGTTATCTGTAATTTGCGTCAGCAAATTTAAAAATGGGACATTTTAAAAAAATCTTAACACTTATTTCATTGCTTTTTATTATTTACTTTTCTTTGTTGTAGTTTTTTTATTTGATTTTTTTGTATTAGCTTTTTTATTATTATTTGTTTTTTTAGTAGTTGTTGTTTTTTTAACTGGAGCTTTCTTTTCTTCAACTTTAACTTCTTCTTTTTCTTCTTCTATCTTTTCTTTTTTAACTGGTTTTTCATAATATTTACTTGTAGTATCTTTTCTAGATAAATATACTACATATCCAAAACCACCAATAGCTATAGCAATAATTACAACAGCAATAACAGCATCAGCATTACCTTTATCTTCTTTTTTTTCTAAAGTATATTCTGGTGTAACATTATATTCTCCACTATCTCTTACAGTTTCAACAACACTTACAGCAGTATCATCTTCATAGAAATTATCAATAGCTTCTTTAATTTGATCATCATAACTAGTAGTATATCCACTAAAAGTTTTTTCACCAATAACGATATATGGAACACCATCCATTTCTTCACCAAGTTTTTCAGCTACAGCTTTACCTAATTTAGAATTTTCTTCATTATTCCATACTTCATATTCAATTAAATCAAATTTGTCAGCATATTCTTTATTATTTACTAAATCTTGGAAAAATGATAAAGCTTTCTTACAATAACCACAAGTTGCTCCTTTAAAAATATAAACATTCTTTTTACTTGCAGCATCTACTCCAAATGGTAAAATAATTCCTACAACTGCTAATAACAACAATAATTTAATTTTTTTCATTTTTTTCACTCCTTACCCTGTATTATAGCAAAAAGATTATTAGAACACAATAAAAAATGAAGGTTTTTAGCCTTCCAAAGTCGGATTATATTTACTTATTGTTTTATTAATTTTACTTACTTCAACATTAGTTACATTATACATTCCTAAATTACTCATAACACTAAATAATTCATTTTGTAATTCTAATACTTCATCTAAAGCTTTAACAAAGCAAGTATGTACTTCATTTACTCCTGATTCAATACTACCGTGTAAACATAAATCTCCTAAAACTTTTAAATCCCATAGTATTCCTTCTAACATTGTCTTATCGTCCATTACTAAAACCTCCTAATACATCATAAAAAGATTTATAAAGACTATCCGTTTTCTTTTCAATCTTTTTTAAAATAGTTTCTTCTTTAGAATCAGTTAGACATTCTTTATTAATATCTAAATGTTTTTTAAAATATTCTAAATGTCCTAACATATCTTCTACATATAATAATTCTTTTTCACTCATTTTTATCACCCATAATTAGGATAAACAAAAATTAAATATTTATACAAAAACATTACATTATCAAGACATATTATATAAATAGATGGTACACACCCAAACAAATTAATAATAAAAAACCAACTATACTTGCTTTTTTACCAACTAATTCTTTAGCAAATTTACCAATTAGTAAACCTAAAAGAGTAAAACTAAAACTAGTTACAGTAAAGATTAACATAGTAAATATTTTATTATTCGTAATAGCATCAAGACCTAAACCAGTTGAAAAAGCATCAATTGAAACCCCAAAAGCAAATAAAAACATGCCTAAATATGATAAATCAATTTCAATATCTTCTTCTTTATTTAAATTTATTAATAAATTAATTGCTAAAAAAATTAAAATGCCCCCTAATAATTTATTAGAATTCAACGCAAAAAAACTAACAATTGAATTACCAAGAAAACTACCAATAGTAGGCATAATAAAATGCATAATCCCAACTATTAAACTTAATTTAAGGCAATCTTTTTTATTTATATTATAAGTCCCTACTCCAAGTGATAAAGAGAATGTATCCATACTAAGAGCAACTGCAATTAAAAAAGATGAAAAAAATTCTACCATATTTTATCTCCTAATAATTTTATGATAGAATTTATTTTCTTATGATTGATACTTAGTAATTATATCTTTAATTAATAAACGATATTCTACTTCATTACTATTATTATCTTTACCTTCAATTAAACATAAAGGCGGAAACATTACACACCACCAATTATTACCATCACCATTACCTAAAGTAATAACTAATGAATCATACATTCCTGCATCATAATTAACACCATGATAAGTTTTACTAGGAAAATAATTTTTGCCAAAACTTACTTTATTAGAAGGTACTATTTCATTAACTTTTTTTCTAATATTATTTAAATTATTACTTATTAATTCTTTAGCTTCATCACTATTTTTAGCTTCACTCATTAATTTATTTAAATCACTTTCTAAAGTACTTTTAACCCTCAATTTTAATTCTTGATCTTTCATACTATTACTATTTGCTATAACTCTAAATCTAATAGCATAATTAGGAATAATAATTTCTTCTTTATTATTTAAACCATAAAATAGAAAAAACACAAATAAAATCGGTATTATTTTTTTCATTATCTCACCTATTTTATTTATGTTTATTATTTTTCTATTTTATTCAAGAAAATTTTTTTCACACTTTTTCAAATAGATATATCGATCTTTACCTGCTAAATCTTTTTTTAGAAGGAAATTATAATCAGGTAACATTTTTTTAACAAAAGATTCAATTTCAGAAGCTTGTTCACAACCTATTTCAAAAGCAACTAATATTGGTTTGTTTTTTAACTTACTAATTTTTTTAATAATTTCTTCATAAAAATACAAACCATTATTACTAGCATATAAAGCGATAGAAGGTTCATATTTAGTTTCTAATCCAACTTCTTCATCGCACCTTACATAAGGAGGATTACTAATTATTACATCATAATCTTCATAACTAATATCAAACATTGATTTATTAATAAAATTAATATCAACTTGATTTAATAAAGCATTTTCTTTAGCTAAACTAATAGCATCTTTACTAATATCAACACAAGTAACATGAGCATCTAAATTTTTCTTTAAGGCAATGCCAATACACCCACTCCCAGAACCTAAATCTAATATTTTAAGATTAAGATATTCTTTAAGCATCTTAATTACTTCATCTACTAAATATTCAGTTTCAAATCTTGGAATTAAACATCTTTCATCAACTTTAATAGTTGTGTTTAAAAAAGGGACATTCCCAATTAAATATTGAACAGGATAATGTTTATTTAATTTATCAATTACTTTTTCTAAATTAGAATATTTATTTACAAGAATATGCCAATCAGCATCACTAATATAATCTGGTTTCATAACATCACTCATAACGTCATTTTAGCATACATTCGTTATTAGTTCAAATTCTATAAATAAAAAAGACAGCTTAACAAGATGCCATTCCAACATTTTTTGGACCGAACATTTCCGTTCTTATATATAGATTTGTTAAATGAAATCAATGGAAGGAGGCGGTCCTATGAAGGGAGAAGTTTGTGTATTATTTAATAGCCTTGATAGTCTTTTTAATTATTCTTTCAAAAATTTTCAACCCCAAGGATCACCAATTTTTTTGGACTGAGAACACCTAACTAGTAACTATCAGATGTATCTCTTTTTATAGAAAGATTTTTTGTTTCTTTCTAACTAAATTATAACAAATATAATTTAATAAATCAACGCAAAAAATAACAATAGCATACTAAAAAATATGTAAAAATGCGTCAAGAACTATTTAAAAAATATTATTATGTGCTACAATATATATCAGAGATACATTTGATATGTTAGGTGTTTTTTTCCTCAGTCCATTATTTTATAAATTTTTATTTTTTAAATATTAAATTAAATACAATAATTGGAAGGAGGCGGTCCTATGAAGGGAGAAGTTTGTGACTTATTTAATAATCTTGATAGTAATACTAATTATTCTATCCAAACAACGACCATTAAGGCCAATTAAAAAAAGCACCTTAACTAGGTGCAGTACCAAAATTCTTTGGACTGAGAACACCTAACTAATAACTATCAGATGTATCTCTTTTTTTGTCCTATTATTATATTATGCAATAAAGCATAATGTATGTAAGAAAGATTTTCGTTTCTTTCTAGCCATATTATAACTTTTTTTTATTATAATTTCAAGTTAATTATTCTCCTGCTATGGCAATCGCATAAAAAATAAAGTGTAAAAAATGATACAATGGACTTTTTAAGTAAATAAAAATAATGTATTCT
>CANQIN010000096.1 GCA_947623995.1 uncultured Bacilli bacterium
ATATAGAAATAGAATGGAACATTGAATTTTAAGAAATAATGATATTTTTGGACTTTTCCTATTCCTGCACACGGTGGAAGTGATCCTGGCACATCTAGTAATGGTATAGTTGAAAAAGATTATACATTAAAAATAAGTAAATATTTAAAAAATAGATTTGATGATTTGGGAATAGAAAGTTCATTAACAAGAACAGGAGATGAAACTTTAGGACCTAAAGATAGACCTAATCGTGTTCAAAGTTTTTATGGAAAAGGTAATGATGTAATAGTATTATCTAATCACATAAATGCCGGAGGTGAAGGGTTTAGTTACCATTGTTAGATTTAATTGGGTATTTAGACAGTTGTATTTGAATGAAATATAATTTGAATATAAAGTATCAAAAATCATATTTTGAAGGCATAAAATCCTTAAAATCAGATTTTAAATATAAATAACCTTAAATATCAATAAAAATGGAGAAAATATGATATAATTATCTTAAATAAATAAGCAATATTTGCTTTTTTTAGGAGGTAATTATGCATTATTATAAAAAAATGGATGTTGAGCTATTATCACTTTGGAAAGATAATGCTCGATATTCTAAAACCTTAGAATCAGAAGAAGAATGTTTAAAAGAACTTTTCGGGAATAAAAATATGAATAAAAAGCAGAAAGTTTTATTGAATGATATTTTTTTGGAAACAGATGTTATAGAGAATCTGATTGTTTATAAAGAAGAAATTAATAAAAATGAATTTAAATATATTGTCCTAGATGGAAATCGAAGATTATCATTTTTTAAGATTATAAATTATCCTGAATTAATAAAAAAGTATGATTTAAACATTGCAAAATTAATTCATTTAAAAGATTCAATTAAAAGTATAGATTGTAAAATATATGACGATTTAACAGAAGCATATAAACATGTAGAACTAAGGCATCTAGATGAACAAAATGGAAAAGGAACTGTAAAATGGGCATCTGAAAATAAAGATAGGATGAAAGAAATACAGGGAAAAGAAGTAAACTCAATAGGGTTTAAAATTTTAAAATTTTATGAATCTACTACTAAGCCAGAATTTCAAAATGTAAAAAAACAAGTAAAAGACAAATCAACTCTTGATAGGATTTTTGGATATAAGGATACATATAGTGGCATATTTGGATTAAATAATAAAAATGATTATGATTTATATAATTATGAACACCAAATAAAAATAAATGAAGTTTTAGAAAAATTTTATGATGTTGGCGGGAAAGTAGCTGCAGTATATACAGCAAAACAATCAAAAGAACTTTTTAGTGATGTTCCTTCATTACCTAAAAATGATAATCAAATTAGTTTTGATGACTTAAGTACTAGTATAAAGGAATTGAAAGGAACAAAAAATAATATTACTAACGAAAGCTCAAATGGAAACATTAATAATAAAAATCATAATCAATATAAAATAAAGGATGCTAATTTATTTAATTGGACTAATCAGGGCATAAGGACAGACAATTCATTGTTAAACTATTATTTAAAAAAACTTGTTAGTATTAATCAAATACTATCAAACGATAAAGATTTTATAATCGACTTAGCACCATATTTTTATAGATTATTATTGGATATTGCTATAAGAGATATCACAGATTTTATTTATAAAGGTAGTGCGGATTCCATTTTAATTCCAAATTTTTCAAAGGTAGCATTTAATACAACAGCACAGGATGTATCTTGCGTAAATGCTAATAAAATTAGTAATATTATATCTATTTGTGATAATTTGCGAAAGAATGAACATAAAAATGTATTTAATAATTATAAAAAAGAATTAAGCAAATTTGGCTTTACTGCAAAAAATACAAAAAGCATAGAGAAATTCGTAAATGATTTAAATATGGTTGTACATGGTAGCAGTCAAAATTTATCTAAACAAATATTAGAAAAATATGATATTATTACATTAAATTTAATTCAATTAATATATAGTTTTATTAATTTAAAGTAAGGTATGACCAAATAGTTTGATAAATGATATAATAAGTTTATGATATGAGGAGGAGATTAGTATGAAATCATATTCTCCATTAAGATATCCTGGTGGAAAAGGTCAAGTATATAAAATAGTAGTTTCTATATTAGAAAAAAACGGTTTAATTGGCTGTACGTATATAGAGCCATTTGCAGGAGGCGCAGGAATAGCTATTAGACTGCTTTTTGAGAATAAAGTTAATAAAGTGATTATAAATGATATTGACAAATCAATATACGCTGTTTGGTATTCAATCTTATATTTACCTGATGAACTTATAAAAAAAATTAATAATACAGAAATAAATATGGATGAATGGTATAAGCAAAAAGAAATACAAAAATCTAAAAATAATGTATCAATATTGGAATTAGGTTTTTCTACACTGTTTTTAAACAGAACCAATCGTTCTGGAATTATAAAAGCTGGAGTAATTGGTGGAAAAAAACAAAATGGCAGTTATAAAATTGATTGTAGATTTAATAAAGAAAAAATAATTGATCTTATTAAAAAGATATCAAGTAAAAGAGATAAAATACAAATATATAATAAAGATGCAAAAGATTTTATTGATTTAATTAAGAAAAATAAAAAGAAGTTTTTCTTTATTGACCCTCCTTATTTTAATAAAGGTAAAGATTTATACACTAATTTTTTTACTGAAAAAGATCATATTGAATTAGCAGAATTTATAAAAAACAAGTTATCAAAACAAGCAGTATTAATAACTTATGATAAGTGTCCACAAATAGAAAAATTATACAAAAATTACAATAAACAAATAATTTTATTAAACTATAGTGTTCAAAATAAAAAAAAGGGTGAGGAATTGTTTTTTTCTAGCAACCTTATAGTTTAATGACTAAATTGGGAGGTATAAGTTATGAGTGAAAAAGAATTGGATTCAAGTGTTAATGAATATGGAGAAGAATATAAGTCCAGTAATTATTTAAAACAATTACAATGGGATATGGCTATTGGTCTTCAAGAAGTAGATAATTTGAAACCTTCTAAATATTTAGAAAAATTATTAGAAGAAAATGTAGAAGGTAATTTAACTATAGAAGAAGTAGAAAAAGAATTAAGAGAATATTATATAGAAAAAGAAAATAAAAATGAAATAAATCATGATGAATTAGAATGTGATTTTGTATCTGCTAGAATAGTTGAATTATTAAATGAAGATAAATTTGAATTATCAGTCAATTATTTAAAATATGTTCATAAATTCTTATTTCAAGATGTTTATGAATTTGCTGGTGAATTTAGAAAAATAGATTTTTCTAAGCATGAAAAAATATTAAATAACGATTCAGTTGCATATGGTGATTGCAAAACTTTAACTGAATCATTAGAATATGATATATCTTTGGAAAAAGAAAAAAATTATAAAGAAATGAATATAGTTGAAGTTATCAACAACATAACTAAATTTTCATCTAATATATGGCAAGTACATCCTTTTAGAGAAGGCAATACTAGAACAACAGCATTATTTATAGAAAAATATTTAATTAGTTTAGGGTATAAGGTGGATAATACTCTATTTAAAGATAAATCAGTTTATTTTAGAAATGCTTTAGTAAGAAGCAATTACTATAATAATTATTTAAAAATAAAAGAAGATAGTAGTTATTTAGTTAAATTTTATGAGAATTTATTACTAGGCAAGAATAATAATTTGCACTCAAAAGATTTAATTGTTGAAGAATTGTTTGATAAGAAAGATTAATTTATGATTATGGATACTATGATTTTTATAGCATCCATTTTTTATTTCTGATGTTATTTTACTACCAAATCTTAAAATTTGGCAAATTGTGTGCTATAATTAAATAGAAGTTTGGAAGTGATTTAAATGTCTAATAATGCACAATTAACTAATGCAAAAAAAGCAAAAGATGATGAATTTTATACAGAATATTCAGATATACAAAAAGAAATGAATGCATACATAGAGTATAATAAAGATGTTTTTAAGGATAAAGTCATATTGCTTCCATGTGATGATCCTGAATGGTCTAATTTTACTAAGTTTTTTGCACAAAATTTGGCTGTGTATTAGAATAGTGGTGTTAAAAGTATAGAAATAAAATAAATAGTGCGATATAATTAAGTTGCTAAAATTG
>CANQIN010000097.1 GCA_947623995.1 uncultured Bacilli bacterium
TTATTAACAAAAGAGTATGAAAAATTAAAATGGTTAGACGGAAAATTAAATGTTCCTAAAATAATCTTATATGATTTTACTTTTGATACTGAATATCTTATAACTGAGTCAATTCATGGTGAAATGGTTTGTTCACCATATTATTTATCCAACCCAGATATTGGGTTAAAAGTAATAGCTGAAGCTTTTAATCAAATATATAAAGTAGACATTAAAAATTGTCCATTTGATGTTTCTATTAATTATAAATTAGATTTAATTTCTGATAATGTTAAAAATAATTTAGTTAAAGATGAAAATTTAAAAGAAGAAACTTTAAAAAAATATGGAAGTGTGGAAAATGTACTTGAATTTTTAAAAAGCAATAAATTTAATGATGAAATATGTTTTTCACATGGAGACACAAGTTTACCAAATATTTTTGCTTCTCAAGATAAATTTACAGGTTTTATTGATGTTGGCGAATGTGGCCTAGCTGATAAATGGTTTGATTTAGCTATTTGCGAAAAGTCAATAAAAAGAAATTATGGCGAAAAATATATTGATGAATTTTATAAAGAATTAAATATTATTCCTGAACGTGAAAAAATTGATTATTATTTATTAATGATGGAATTATATTTGTAAAAGATTTCTAATTAAGAAATCTTTTATCTTTTTTAGAATAAAATTATAAGGGGCTATAAATTGTGAAAAAAGAAAAAATAAATTATATATATACAGAAGAAATAAAAATAAATAAAAATAAAATTACTAATGAAGAATTAAAAGTTATTTTTAATCAAAAATTTTTTAAAACAATAATGAAAATAGAAAAGCCATATGAATAATAAAGTAGCATTATATTTAAGATTATCTAAAGAAGATTTAAATAAATTAGATAAAGAAGAAAAATCTGAAAGTATTAAAAATCAAGAAATTATGTTAAGAAATTATGCTTTAGAACAAGGTTTAATAGTTGTTGGAGTTTATGAAGATGAAGATTATTCTGGTTCAGATAGGGATAGACCAAACTTTAATAAAATGATAAAAGAATGTGAAAAGGGAAATGTTGATATTGTTTTAGTAAAAAGTCAATCAAGATTTGCAAGAGATATTGAACTTATTGATAAATATATTCATAATAAATTTATTGAATGGGGTATTAGATTTATATCATACATTGAAAGAATTGATAATACCAATTATGCTACTAAAAAAACTAGTCAAATAACTGCTATGAAAGATGAATGGATGCTTGAAGATACTTCAATAAATATTCGTCAAACTCTAAATTCTAAACGAATTAATGGAGAGTTTACTGGTAGTTTTGCAGTTTATGGATATATGAAAGATCCAGAAAATAAAAATCATTTAGTTGTTGACCATGCCGTTTCTGATAATATTATTAGAATATTTTTAGAATATAATAAAGGCTATGGTATGAATAAAATTGCTAAAGGTTTAACAAATGATAACATTTTAAGCCCATTAGAATATAAATTATTTAATGGAAGTAATTTAAAACTTCCTATTGTAAAATATTATAATGATTATTCTTGTATAAATAAAGTGGGAACTTATATTATAAAAATTAAATATCAAAATAATGAAAAACAAATATTAAAAAATCTTACAACAATTGAAATTTTAACAGATAAAGTTTTATTTAATAATAAACTAGATATTTCATTAAATAAGATAAAAAATAATAATATTAAAATATATTATTCAACACATAGTTTAGATGAATTAAATATTAAAATTAAAAATGATAGATTAATATCTAATAATATTAATTTTAATAATAATTCAATGTGGAAACCAGTTAATGATTTAGAAATACTTCCTAAAAATATTACTTGTCTTGCTACTAATATAAAAGAATTAGATCGTACACATGAAATTTTTTATGAATTCATTGTATCTTTAAAAGAAAATAGACAACATTTAAATTATTATTATAAAGTATATCCAATTTCTGATAATGAGAACACTAAATTAAAATATGAAATAAAAATTAGAAATCGTCATCAATGGTGTTCATCAACAATAAAAAAAATATTAAAAGATGAAACATATATTGGTAATTTAATTCAATTTAAAACAACAACTGTTAATTATAAAAATCATACAATTATTTATAATGATAAAGATACTCAAATAAAAGTTTTAAATACTCATGAGCCTATTATAAATTTAGATTTATGGAATGAAGTTCAGAATAAATTAAAACAAAGAAAAAAATGTTGTAAAAATGGTCAAAATCATCTTTTGGCTAATAAAGTTTATTGTGAAAATTGTCATAGAGTATTTTATAAGTGTGGAAAAAATGATGAAAATGGGTTTGCTTATTTATGTTGTAAAGATAAAGTTAATAAATGGGCTAATTGCAGTAATAATAAATATATTAAAGAAAAGTTTTTACAAGAATTTGTAATAGTTAAAATAAATAATCTTTTAAAAAAATATTATGATTTAAAAAAACAGAAAGAAATTAATGATTGTATGATAGAAAGTGATTTATTTAAAGTACGAATTAATAATTTAAATAAAGAAAAAGAAAAAATAAATAAAGAATTATTAAATAAGAAAATTTATTTGCAAAGTTTATATGAAGATTTAAAGAAAAAAATACTTGATGAAGAACAATATTTTACTTTAAAAGAAAAATATCAAGATGATTATAATCTTTTAGAAGAAAGAATTAAAATTATAGATAATAATTTGCTAAGTATTCAAAAATTCAAAAAAAAATTAAAGAATAATAGTTTATTTAAAAAGTATATTAAAATTAATGAATTAAAACCTGAAATAGTAAATAATTTGATTGAAAAAATTATTATTGGAAATTATGATAAAAAGAAAAATGAAAGGAAAATTCATATTATTTGGAATTTTGATTAAAGAAGAAATTTTGATATGGAGCTACAGGTCCCACGGGACCTAGTGGAACAAGCGTTACTATTTTAGGTTCATTTGATACTGAAGAAGATTTAAGAAAACAATATCCAACTGGTAAACCTGGTGAAAGTTATTTGGTTGGAGATAATCTATTTGTTTGGGTAAATGGTGATTGGCAAGATGTTGGTATGATAAGAGGGCCAGAAGGAAAGATGGGCCCAACAGGGCCAACAGGACCAACTGGGCAAAGAGGAATTCAAGGACTTCAAGGAATCGCTGGTGTAAGTGGAAGTGACGGACCAACGGGGCCAACCGGACCAACGGGACCTACAGGTAATCAAGAAATTGGCAATGCTTATATAGTTACTTTTAATACCAATAAAGAAGCTGGCGTGCCAATTGGCTCATATCATCGTCTTCCTTTAGAACGAAAAGATATTGATAACGTTGATATTTGTACTTTAACTCCTAATAGCACAATTTTATTTAATCAAGGTGGGGTATATAAAGTTAGTTTTATTGTTAATGTGCAAGTTAATGATAATATGACTACTTTAGAAGATATGACTTATTCTGTTGGTTTAAAAAAGATGTTTGAAAAAATTATTTATGCCGGTGATGCTGTTTATGCTAATCCGGGTGATAAAAATATTAAATTAGTTGGCCAAGGACTATTTGTAATTAAAGAGCCAATTAAAGAAGAAATGGAATTAGTTAATTTATGTAATCATGATATTATTTTAAATAGTCCTTCAATAGATTATTTATCAACTGAATCTTATTTTGCTAATCCTATAATTTCAATGGTTATTCAATATTTAGGTTAATTAAACAATTTGCTTTACATCATTTTATGATGTATGGTAAAATTTGTTTAAGCCGATTTAGTACAGTGGTAGTACACATGCATGGTAAGCATGAGAGATCAGTTCAATTCTGTTAATCGGCACCAGTTGGATACCAAATTCGGACTTTTATAGTTCGAGTTTTAAAATATGTGAATTTATGCTATAATTCTTTATAGTTTGAATTAGTATTTTTGCTAATTTGAAAATACATATTATTATTGTCAATAATAATATGCTATGTAGGAGTAATAATTATGTTGTTAAAAAATTGTATTTATTGTACCATGTATTAGTACTAGATGTTGCTAAAGGTAAAAGCATGTTTATGTTATCTAGTGATGCTGGTGACGTTTTATTAGAA
>CANQIN010000098.1 GCA_947623995.1 uncultured Bacilli bacterium
TGTAAATAACTATATCGATATAGGTGATAGAGATAGTGAAGGGAATCCAATTTTATGGCGAATCATAGGAGTTATGAATAACATAACCAATTTAGATAATGGAGGACAAAAAGAAAGTTTAGTAAAAATAATAAGAGCCGAAAGTATAGGAACATATAGTTGGGATAGTAGCACAGAAGGAATAAATAATGGATGGGGAGTAAATGCGTGTGGTAAAGCAGATTTAATGAAACTTTTAAATCCTCAAGAAGTATATAGTGAAACCCCAGGAATTGGAGGAAGTTTGTATTGGAATAGAGAAAGTGGTAATTGCTATAGTGGTAAAAATGAAGGCAATAAAACATGTAACTTTACAAGTAGTGGGATAAGTGAAGAAGCAAAGCAAAAAATAGCGAAAGTAAGATGGAATACAGGGACTTTTGCAACTTATAATACAAATAAGTTTACAGCGACTGAAACATATCTTGCAGAACGAAGCAGCTATAGTGGAAAAGAACAATGTGAAAGTTATGGAGGAAATAAATGTAATGATGAAGTACCAAGAACAACAACATGGGATGGATATATAGGTTTAATGTATCCAAGCGATTTTGGTTATGCAGTGGGAATAGAGGAAAGAGACAGATGTTTAAAAAAAAGTATGTATAGTTATGAAAGTGCTGAATGTTACACAAATGATTGGTTATTTAAAAGTAATGAAATATGGACAATTTCACCATCGTCGGATTCCACTGATGCAAGTGGTGTGTTCACTGTATTTTCGGAAGGGTTTGTCGACTACTCCCAAGCCTTCAGTACACAAAATGTTCTGCCAGTTGCATATTTAAAATCTTCTGTTAAAATAACTTCTAATCCAAAGCCAGAACAAGAATATGGAACAGTAGATAATCCATTTGTATTAAGTATGTAAATGCATACTTTTTTTTTAATTATTTTTTTGATATAATTTAGTAGATAATAGAAAAGGGTGCTAGTAATGAATTATGATGCAATAGTTATTGGAGCTGGTAATGGTGGTTTAGTATCAGCTTTAAAGTTACAAAAAGAAGGTAAAAAAGTATTATTATTAGAAAGTCATAATACAGTTGGAGGAGTTGCAACGTCTTTTATTCGTGGACGTTTTGAATTTGAAGCAAGTCTTCATGAATTATGTGGTTTTGGTAATGAAAATAATGTTGGTGAAATTTACGAATTATTTAAAAATTTAGATATTTTAGATAAAATTAAAATGAATGAAATTGATGAAACTTTTCATGTTATAATCATAGATACTAAAGAAGAATATACCATGCCTGTTGGAGTTTCAAATTTCATTAATAAAATGGAAGAATATGTTCCAGAATCTAAAGAAAGTATGGAAAAGTTTTTTGAACTTTGTAAAGAAAATCAAGAAGCTTTAAATTATTTAAATGAAAGTAAAGGAAATGTTGATGCAAAAGTATTAAAAAGTAAGTATCATGATTTTATGATTTATGCAAGTTACCCTTTAGAAGATGTTTTAGAAAGTATTAAAATGCCTAAAAAAGCTCGAGAAATTCTTAGTACTTATTGGACTTATTTAGGAAGTCCAGCTACGGAACTTAGCTTTGTTCATTATGCTAGTATGATTTATTCTTATGTAAATTTACATCCCGTTATTTCATCTAAAAAATCTCATGAATTATCTTTAGCTTTATATGAAAAATTTTTAAGTCTTGGTGGAGATGCCAAACTTCTTACAACAGTTAATAAAATAATTGTCGATGATAATAAAGTTAAAGGGGTAGTAACAAGTGATGATAAAACTTATTATGCTAAAGTAGTAATTGCTAATGTTTCACCTAACTTAGTTTATGGTAAATTAATTGATATTGAAGATGTACCAATTAAAGCTAGACAACTTACTAATGCTAGAATTTTAGGGGCTAGAGGAATATGTGTTTACTTAGGACTTAATAAATCTCCTGAAGAATTAGGTTTAAAAAATTATTCTTATTTTATCTATCACACTTTAGATAGTAGAAAAGAATTTGAAAGAATGAAAAAGTTAAAAAACGATAATATGGTTGGAGTTGTTATTAATAATGCTGTACCTGATGCATCTCCTAAAGGAACAACAATGCTATATTTAACTGGTTTACTATTTTCAGATATTTTTACCAAAGTTGTTACTAAAGATAATTATTTTGATTTAAAAGATGCAATTGCTGAAAATTTTATTGAAACTTTTGAAAAAGCAACTGGAGTAAATATTCATGATGCAATTGAAGAAATTGAAGTTGCAACACCTCTTACTTTTGCAAGATATACTAATCATCCTGATGGCGTGATATATGGGTATTTAGCTAAGAAAAGTGATAACTTACTTCCAAGAATGATGAATCAAAATAATGAAGATTATGTAGAAGGCTTATATTTTGCTGGTGGTTTTGCTAGTCGCTTATCAGGATATTCATCAACTTATAAATCTGGTGAAATGGCTGCTTTAAAAGCCTTAGCTAAATTAGATAAAAAGGAGGTAGCAAAAGATGAAGTTTAAAGTTGGGGCTAGTGAAAAACTAGATATGTTAAAATTTAAAAATTTAGGAATTGATAGAGAAAAAATAATAAATTCATCTTATATAGACGCTATTAAATTTGATTATAAATTAAATAATTTAGTTAATGAAATTCATCCTAAAGAAATTAAAGTAAAAGTTGCAAATATTATTAATGAAAATTTAGAAACTAAAACTTTTGAATTAAAACCAATAAATGGTACTTTACCAAATTTTAAAGCTGGTCAATATATTGTGTTAGATATAAAGAAAAATAATCATACTTATAAACGGAGTTATTCAATTTCTAGTTCTCCTAAAAATTTAGAAAGTTATCAAATAACGGTTAAAAGAGTTAGAAATGGTTTAGTATCTAATTATCTATTAAATGATGTTAAAGTAGGTATGGAATTTACTATTCATGGGCCTTTTGGCGAATTTACTTATAATAAATTTAGAGATATGCCAGATGTTTTAGCTCTTGTTGGTGGTAGTGGTATAACTCCTATTATGTCTTTAGCAAGAGCCATTAATGATAAAGTAGAAGATTTTAATTTAACAATTATTTATGGTGATCGAGAAGAAAAAGATTTAATTTTTAAAAAAGAATTAGATGAATTAGCTAGTAAAAATGAAAAAATTAAAGTTAAATATCTTTTAAGTGATGAGCATAGTAGTGTGTATGAGACAGGTTTAATAAGTAAAGATATTATTAGTGAATATGAAATAGGTAAATATTCTTACTTTGTATGTGGACCAATTCATTTTTATCATCATTTAAATGAGATATTTAAAGAATTAGATGTTCCAAATAAATATATAAGACATGATATTTTTAAAGAAAATGAAATATTAAGACATATTAAACATGAATTAACTGTTTTAACAAATGATGAAGAAATAACAATTCCTTGTTATGAAGATGAACCATTATTACAAGCATTAGAAGAGGCGAGTATTGATGCCCCAAGAAAATGTTTAGTTGGGGTATGTGGCTTTTGTCGAAGTAAATTAATAGATGGTAAGATTAGAACTGATGAGACAAGTTTAAGAGAAGCTGATAAAGATTATAATTATATTCATCCTTGTGTTAGTTATCCACTTAGTGACGTAACTATTAAATTATGTAAATAAAGATTATCTAGAGTAGATTTTCTTTTTTATTTAAATTTATGTGTGGTTTAATAAAATAAGTGTTTTTCCTTTAATTCGACAAGAAACGCGTGCTGATTGTTTTATAATAGCAAACTTAAGAAAGAGATGACCTCTCTTTTAAGAAAAGTTATTTAGTTTATTCTTTGTTTATATTACTTTATCAAAAACATCTCTTTCTGAAAAATTTGATTGGGGGATTGAACATGACAAAATTTTTTAAACCTTTAACTGACGACATTATTTTTAATCACGTTTTTAGCAATAAGGAATATGCTCTTGATTTCATTAAAGAGTTTCTAAACTTAGAAGAAAATCTTAAAGGCAAGATTAGATATCAATATGTGATTAATAGTACAGAATATCATGATAAAAAA
>CANQIN010000099.1 GCA_947623995.1 uncultured Bacilli bacterium
TATAGATGAAATTGCTGAAATGTTTGAAATAATGCTTAATGAAGTTTATCTAAAATATGGAAACTATGATAGAAATAATAGATTAGATTTTGCTTTTAATGAATTGGAAGTGGACGAAAAAGACTTTAACTTAAATGATAATGAAGTTGTTTTATAATATGAGAGGAGTGATAACGATATGGAAAATGTTAGATATGAATTAATAACTAGTGTAAAAGATTTAAAAAATAATAAAAAAAATTATATAATTGCTAGAGTAAGAGATGATAATTTTCGTGTTGAATTACATTATATTTATGGAGAGGCTATTGTTGAATTTGGAATAAAGCATAGTGAAAATTATTGGGATGATATTATTAGTCCTGCAAAATGGTTTAATAAAAATTTGAGTGAAGAAAAAATTAAAAATAAATTAATGAAATTATATAAAGAGTATGTTAAATATGTTCAAGTAGAAGATGAAAATGCAAATATTATTGTGATATAGTAAAAATTTTGAAAAGGGGGTTTAAAAATATGAAACTTATAACAAAAGAAATAGAAGAAAAATTTGAACAATATCCATTAGGAAGTCAAGAAAATTTATTAGGAGATGCTAAAGTGGTTGTTAAATATTTTAACCCTATTGGAGTTGGAACATGGTTGATTACCGAAGGTAATAAATTGGAAAATGGTGATTATGAATTATTTGGCTATTGTCATTTGGGAGATGATGAAAATGCTGAATTTGGTTACATATTATTATCTGATTTAGAACAAATTAAATTGCCATTTGGGTTAAATATTGAAAGAGATTTATATATTCCAAAAGATTATACTTTACTTGAAGCTATTAAAGATTTGGGTATAACACCACCAAGTTATTTATATAAAGAAAATAATGAAGATATAGATTTTGAGAATTGAGGTGAGTTAAAAAATGAATTTATTTCAAAAAAAGTTATTAGATATTAAAAATGCTTATAAAGTAATTGATGATATTTTAAATGATGATAATTTATGCTTAGATGAAGATACAGAAAAAGAATTTAAAAGAACTAATGAGAATCTAAAAATTATATATGGTGGATATTACAATGATTTTGTAAATGAAAATGGTGAAGATATTTTAAAAGTAGATACTTGTTGTAAAGAATGTAATGTTAATTTATTAATAAGTGAAGACATTGACTTTTCTTATGAATGTCCAAATTGTAATGAAATTTATAAAGATATTGATGATGATAAAGTAAATCAAATAGAAATTTGAATAATTTAAATTTTACGAGGGGGGAATATAAAATGAAAAATAGATTATGTTATTTAGTAGATATTGTCGAAAACAATGAAAATTGTGTAGTTTTAGAAGTAAAAGATAATAAAGAAATGGATTTAATTAAATTGGGTTGTTTTGATGGAGATGAGCGATTAATTAGATTAACAAAAGGTAGAGACCATACTTGTACTATTTTTTATAATGATGATAGAAAACCATTTTCTTGGCATTGGGGAACAAGTGGTTTTACTTTGGTAAGTGATAAGGTTAGTGAAATGGGTAGAATGGTAGAAAACTGCATTACTGAGGATTTTGACATTTATATAGGAGAAGATGTTTCTAAGGTAAGAGAATCTTTATATATAAAATCATTAGATGATGTAAAAAGAAGCAAACATAAAATAGAAGTTATGTATTTTAAAAATAATGATTATGTTATAGTTCATAAAGATAACGAATTTTATAAAGAATTTCTAGATGTTAATACAGCCATAAACCATTTTCAAGACTTAAATTTTAATGTAAATTATATAAACCAATATACTGCTGGAACAGGTTGTATTGTTGAAAGATATGATATTGAAAAAAATAAAGAACTATTAGATTGGAAAGAAGAACCGTATTATATTACAATTACAGATATTAAAGAATTAAATGATATTGATTCATTTACTGTTGCAAGAGTAATAAATGGTGTAAATTATGTTGAACTTCATTATAGCGAAGGGAAAGCAACAGTTGAATATGGCACTAGAGTTAAAGATGATGCGTGGGAAAATGAGATTGAAGAAGTAGATTGGTTTAATAAAAATATGTCTAAAGAAGAATTAGAAAATAAATTATGGGATTTAGTTGATGAAAGATACGATACTTCTTTAAATAATGATGATGGAATGGAAGTTTAGCATGAATAAAGAATTTATTGATAAAATTTTAGATGTATCAGAAAAATATGATGTTGATTATGATAGCAATTGTCCATTTGAATATTTTGAAGATGATGAATCACAATATTATGAAGCGTATAGCTTTTCTGAATTTTATAAAGAAATTTTGGAAAAAAATGATATAGAAATAAATGACATATCAACAGTTAATAAATCAAGTGGTAAATATATTATTACAATTGATAATAAATACGAATTTGAAGTTAAAACATGGGATAATTTGGAATCAGTAATTGATAATGTTAATTTAATGATTGAGTTATTAAAAGAAAAAGATATAAAAATAGAAGTATAAAATTAAAACAAATATACAAAAGAAATATATAGAAATTAGAACAGGAAGGATTGGTGGTTTAAATGAATTTGTGTGATTATATTATGGAATATTTAAAAGAAACTTTTAATTTTGAATATTCTAATTCTTTTGTTAGAAATACTTTTAGTAATTTCATAGATTATGCTATAGAAAACTTTAATTATAGTGAAAATCAGTTAGCACATTATTTAAGTGATATGATTGATGAATTAGAATATAAAGAAATAAAAAAAGTGATATCAAATTTTGAAAAAGCTAAAAATGAATTTTTTGAGCAAAAACAAAGATATGAAAAAATAGTAAATTACGAAAAAAATAAGTTTAATATTCCAATTATTAATAAAGTTGAAAAAGCAATTAAAAATGATGAAGATTATAACTATAATTTTGAAATGAAAGTAAATTACATAATGATAGATAAAAAAGATAAATCTCAAAGCTATGCAATTGTAGAACTAGACTACAATCAATTAGTTATAGTTTATTTAGAAAGCATGGAAATGCGTGATATAGCTGAATACGCATATACCATTGATAATGATATATATGGTGATCTTGAATCAGGTAAAGAAATAGCTTATATGAGTTTAGACGTTCATTATGGTATATGGCAAGATGCACATTATTATTATCCAGAAGATATTCAACATAAGGAAGGATTAAAAAAATATTTACAATATTGTAAAGATAAGCATATTGATAAGAATTTGTTAAATGGAGTTATGGACGCAGAAAAATTTGATGAAGAATTATGTGATTTTGTAAGTTCAAAAGATAAAAGTTTAGAAATATAGAAATGAGGGATTGTATGACAGATAAAGAAATATTGGCTGAATTAAAAATGTCTTATGAATATCTATCTGATATTAGAGAAAATGGTTGTTTTGATCATTGTAGTGGACAACTAACTGGTGAATTAAAAGATATGTTAAATATTGCTAAAAGGAATATTGAAGATATTTATTTTAGTTTTTATAATACATTAGATAAAGAAAATTTAAGGGTAAAATCATTAGAAAATGATGAGAGAGTATATATTGCTAGAAATGTTGATGGTGATTATGAATTGGGAGAAAATTTCTATAATTTGACTTGTGGAGATGCAAATTACTATTGGTACGAAGATAATGATTTTTTAAATGATATGGAGTTAGAATATGAAAATAAATTTTATGCAAAAATATGGACAACTGAATATAATCGAAATCAAGGTATAGCAGATGATTATGATAAAGTCTTCACCAACCTTAAGGACGCTATTGAAGATTTAAGAAAGTATTTTGATAATGGTAATTGTGTATGTATTGAATTATATGATTCTTCTGATAATCTTTATTATAATCATGATAAAGAATCAGAAGATTTTTATATTAATGATGTAAAGATAACAAAAGTAAGTAAAGAATTATTAGAAAAATATGTTATTAATTGGGTTAATTATGAGAAAAAATCTATAAGCGATAATTTATTATATTGTGAGAATGAAAATGGATTATTTACTGCAATTGATAATAGA
>CANQIN010000100.1 GCA_947623995.1 uncultured Bacilli bacterium
CTATAAATTACTTCTCTCATCATATTATAATCATCATTTTTATCAAAACTAATCTTATATTTACGATAATCATTTTTAGAAGGAGAACCATTTTTAAATACGACCATACAACTAACTGACCAATCACCAAATAAATTAGAATTATCAAATAAATCAATTCGATCTAAAATATTTAAATGTAAAAGTTCTCTTAATTCTTCATTAGCTTGTTCCGTAATATTTTCTTTTCTTAAAATTAATTCTAATTCATTATTTAAATTAATCTTGGCATTTTCATTAGCCATTTTAACTAAATTATTTTTTTGACCCTTAATGGGACTAACTAATTTATTTTCAAAATAACTATTTAATACTTCGGTATTAATTTCTTTTGGTAAAACAATTTCTTTAGGTATTTCATGTCTTCCATAAAAAGTTGTTATATAACTTTCTAAATCATTTACTAAATCACTAATAACTGGAAAAATATCTGTATGTCCACCAACTATTTTGCCATTTCTTAAAAATAAAATTTGCACAGATATATAACCATTATTAAAAAAATATCCCACAACATCTTTATTAGTTAAATCTCTTAAAGTAATTTTTTGTTTATCTAAAACAACATTAATATAATCTAAATCTTTTTTTAGCTCTCCTGCTAATTCAAAATTAAGACTTTCACTATAACTATTCATTTTACTTATTAATTTATCTTTTAAAATTTTATCATTACCATTTAAAAAACTTAAAATATCATTTTCCATTTTCTTAATTTCTTCAGAATCTTCTTTTTTCTCACAATAACCTAAACATTCGCCAATATGATAATATAAGCATACTTTATGAGGATTGCCATCACATTTTTTTAAAGGATATAAACGATTAAGTAAATTAACTATTTTTCGAGCCGCATAAGCATTAGGATAAGGTCCAAATAATTTTTTCTTATCTTTTTTACGAATATTTAAGTATCTTGCTACTTTAAGTTTGGGATATGGTTTAGATATATATTCAATATAAGGATAACTTTTATCATCTTTAAGTAAAATATTATATTTTGGGTCATATTGTTTTATTAAATTAATTTCTAATAAGAAAGCTTCTAATTCACTAGCTGTTACAATATAAGAAAAATCAGCAATTTCACTTACCATTTTAGCCGTTTTACCTATTTGAGTTCGATTAAAATAAGAATTAACTCTTTTATGTAAATTTTTAGCTTTACCAACATAAATAATAATTCCATCAGCATTTTTCATTTGATAACTACCAGGTAAATTAGGAACTTGTTTTAATTTTTCTTCAAGCATAATATCACCCACTTCAATCATTATTATACTTTATTTTTCTTTTTTTAAAAAGGATTGTTATTAAATTTATTATTTTATATAATATTTTTTGAGGTGGAGATATGTTACTTTTAAATACTTATACTTATGAAATAAAAAAATCTAAATTTATTTCTTATTTTTATCAAATTGATAATGAAAAAGAAGTAAAAGAAATACTTACTAATTTAAAAAGCGAACACAAAAAGGCACGACATATTCCTTATGCTTATATATTACCTAATACAGCCGGTAAAAGCGATGATAAAGAACCCAAAAGTACAGCTGGACTTCCTATCTATAATTTAATGCTTCAGAATAATTTAGTAAATAAAGCTATTTTTGTTGTTAGATATTTTGGAGGCACAAAACTTGGCGCGGGTAATCTACTTCGATCTTACTTAACAGCTAGTAAAGAAGTAATTAAAAATTAATCTTTAGTTAATAATAAACTTAAATGTTCACGATTCTTATAAAACTTTTTATTTTGCTTAATTTCTTCTAAAATATTTCTAACATTTAAAGATTTGTTATTAGCTTTTAAAACTTTTTTTAAATAATTATCACCCATTAAATAATTACCTATAAAATAATATTCTCTAGCTATTATTAAATTTACTAAATTAAATTCTTCTTCATTAAATTCTAAATTTTGACTAATTATTTCAATACTATCCCCTTTTTTTAACATCTCAAAAACTTTTTCAATATTTTTAAGACCATAATATTCATTTAACTCTGATTTAAAATCAAAAGCTTGTTCTTGATTAAGTGATTGTTTTAAACTTTCAATTAGCTTACTATAATCAAATTTTTTATCCTCATTTAATAAATTAGCAACAGTTAAATATTGAATAGCAACCTCTAAATTAAATACTTTCATATAAGCAAGTCCTAACTGAGCATAAATAAAGGAATTTGGTGAACTTTGTTCTAATAATTTTCGAAATATTTTTATAGATTTATAATAATCTTTATTATTATAAGCTAATTTACCTTCTTTTAATAAATTGTCAAAATTCAAATGAACACTTGGATATGGACTATATTTTAAAATTGCTTTATGACCAAGTTCTAAAATACTAATATCATTTCTTTTTCTAATATAATTATAAATAGATTTTTTATTAAAATTATCTATAATATCTATACCATTTTCATAAACATTTTGAATTATAAAATTTAATTTTTTTTCTAAATCTTTATCAATAATCTCTTCATGTTCTTCTAAAACAATTTCTTTTAATAATTTTTTTATTAATTTATTATTTTTAAAATTGATATTTTCAATATTAATTGTTGGTTCATTAATAATTTTTAGAATTTCTTTATCAATTTCAGTTAAACAATTTTTTTGATTTAATAATAGATTTTTTAAATCTTGATAATTATGATTTTTAATAAGTTTTAATTTATAATTTGTTTGTTTATCAATTAGTATACAAGCATCTTTATATAATAAATATTCTAAATTAATATTAACATTTAATTTATTTTCTTTAAGCATTTTAACTAATGAATGAGAAGCATTATGAAATTCACCATAATAAATTAAAGTTCTAATATTATTTAAATCTTTATTATCTTTAATTAATAAATTATTTAAAGTAAAAGTAGATACTTTATCTAATAAATTATCAGGTAAAATAGTTATCAAATTTAAAATATATAAATATAAATTCAAATTATTTTCTATTGATTTATCATTTAAATTATATAATTTTACCAAATAATTAATAGCTATTTGATAGTCACAATTTTTAATATTAAGTAAAAATAATTGAAATAATGTATCATAATGATTATTATCTATTTCTAAACATTTTAAATAAATTTTTTGAGCTTTAGAATATTCATGAATATTAAATAATTCTGTACCAAAAATATATAAATTATTTAAATCATTCTTAGTTAATTTTTGATTAATTAATCTTTCGTATAATAAATTTATTTTTTCTTTATCAATCATTTTTATGTCTCCTTTGCAAAAACTAGCATATATAATACTACACTTTAAAATAAAAAAGCAATTTTTTTATTCATAAAGCAAAAATGCTTGTAAATTTGACGATAGTTTGATAGAATTAAAGACGTTAAAAAGAAAGGAGAAATTTATGGCTAATATTAAAAGTTCTAAAAAAGCAATTAAAGTAATCGCTAAAAAGACAGAAAATAATCATGAATTAAAAGCTCGAGTACGTAATTGCATTAAGAACTGTGATAAAGCAATTATGGCTGGAGATAAAGAAACTGCAGAAAAACTCCTTGCTGATGTACAAAAATATATTGATAAAGCTTTCAGTAAAGGCTTAATTAAAAGAAATACTGCTGATAGACAAAAATCAAGATTAACTCAAAAAGTAAAAGGAATGAAATAAAAATCATTCCTTTTATTATTTTTTTAACATATATTATATAAAAAATGATAAAATAGTTAAGGATGATGTCAAATGATTAAAAAATTAATTATTTCAATTATTTGTTTAAGTATTATTTTAGTAACTTTTCTTAAAATGGATAAGATTACAGATTTTTTCGTGCCTTTTATTGAACAAGATACCAAAGTAATTGCAACTTCGGCAAATAATTATAAAAAAAATACTGATTATTTATTTGTTCAAAATACAAATAATTTTGGACCATTAAGTAAACAAGATATTAAAAATGTTTTTTATACGATAGTTAATAATGGTTGGAAAACTTTTACTTACTATTGTCC
>CANQIN010000101.1 GCA_947623995.1 uncultured Bacilli bacterium
CGCAAGGGGTTCAGCCAGTCGTATATCTATCATCGTCAGTAAAAATAATAGACGGTAATGGAGAAAAAGGAACGCCATTTATTGCTTCATTAAATTAATTTGAGGAGCTTGTCAAGTCTAGTGTGTAAATTTTAAAATATTTTTAGGGCTATTAAATATTAAGTTTAATAGTTCTTCTTTTTTTGCTTGGTTACAATTCACAGTCCAAAAGTAGCTTAAAGTAAAATTATATTAAAATTAATCTTTAAATAAAAGACTTTTTTAATCATTGAAAAAATGATAAGCTTTACTCAAGGTAGTGATAAAATGGCAGCAAATTATGAAAAAAAATTTGAAAAAGATTATCAAAAATTAACAGAAAAATATGATAAAAAAAATGAAGATTATAAACTGTTAAAATACGAATATCAATTGTTAGAAAAAAAATATAATAAAGCAAATAATGATTTTGAATCTAAAGCGAAGAAAAAATATCAACCATTAATAAATGCAAAAGATAAAATAATAACAGAAAAAGATAAAATTATTGAAGAGCAATCAAAAGAAATAGCTAGATTAAAAGCTCTGTTAAATAATGATGGAACAAATTCAAGTATACCAACAAGTCAAACACCAATTAATAAGCAAAAAGTCGTACCTAATACAAGGGTTAAGACAGGCAAAAAAATTGGTGGACAACTAGGCCATAAAAAACATAAATTAGAAAAATTTTCTGAAAATGAAGTAAATGATAATGTAGAACATACATTAGAAGTATGTCCTTGCTGTGGTGGTGAGTTAGAAGAAATAGGAGAAATATGTAAAGATGAATTAACTTATTTATTTGTACCAATTAAAAGAAGACATCATTTTAAAAAATATAAATGTAGTAAATGTAATAAAGAAAGTCATGAATTAATTCCAACGAGATTAAAGGAAGAAAATCAATATGGAAGTGAAATACAATCAGTAGCATTATCATTAGCAAATGAAGGAAATGTGCCAATGAATAAGATAAGAAGATTAATCAAAGGATTTTCTAATGGTGAAATAGATATGAGTGAAGGATACATATCTAAACTACAAAAAAGGGCATCAGATAAACTAAAACAATTTAAGAAAGATTTATACAAAAAGGTTCTGCAATTAAAGTTATTATATTGGGATGATACAGTAATTATGATTAATACTAAGAGATCTTGCTTAAGATTCTATGGTAATGATAATATTGCCTATTACACAGTTCATTTAAAGAAAGATGAGGAAGGAATTAACGAAGACCAAGTGCTTACAACATTAGCTGATGATGTAAAAGTTATGCATGACCACAATAAAATTAATTATAAATATTCATATCAAAATCTTGAATGCAATGCACACTTAATACGTGATTTAGAAAAATGTAAAAATAATACTGGTCATGAATGGTGTAGTAAATTTAAAGAATTAGTTCAAAAAACAATTCATGATAGCAAAGAGTACATATCACAAGACCAAATGATGTTTCCTGAAAATTACATAAAAGATTTTGATGAACAATATGAGAGTATTATTCTAGAGGCTATTGAAGAAAATAAAACAAAACCCAAAACACATTATGATAATGAAGAAAAAGCCTTAATAACAAGAATATTAGAATATAAGGGAAATTACTTTTTGTGGTTATATGACTTCACTCTTCCAACTAGTAACAATTTAAGTGAGAGATCATTAAGAGGTGTAAAATCCAAGATGAAAGTAGCTGGTCAATTTCAAAATATATCTTATGCTCAATATTATGCAGATATAAAAACATATATTGAAACCTGCTACAGAAATAATATAAATCCAACTGAAGCATTGATAAGATTAATGGAAGATAATCCTTATACTGTTGATGAAATCTTTGGAAAAACCGGTGATGTTACATCTTAAAAAACAGATTAAAAAATTAAATTTTTTAATCCGTTTTGTCATGTCTATTCATATAGACCGTGAATTGTAACACAAATCAAAAATTTTTTTTGCAAAATTTTTGAAAAGTCAGTTACTATTCACTGATTTTATACCACGCCGAAAATAAAAAAGTTAAATATCTTTTTTGTTTTCGGCATCTTTTATGTCTTTCAACTCAGAAATAGTATATGGATTATTTGCAAATAATCTTCTTAAAGCATCCATTCTATTAACACCATGTCTATAACAAGTTTCAGTATAACTTAATATTGTTGCATATTCTTCAGCTCTACTTAGATTTTTAAATAATCCTGAAACACAAACTTTTCTTTTAACTTGCCTTATCCCTCTTTCAGCCGTATTATTTGAAAAATTAACAGAAAAATCTTTTATAAACATTAGATGATTATCTATAAATTTATCTAATCTGCTTATTAGGTTTAATTCATCTTTTTTATAATAATGATAATCTACTAATTCACTATTTTCTTTATAACCTAATTCAATAATATTCTTATATTTTTGATAAGCTTCTTTAATATATTCTTCATTAAATTCATAGATTTTATTTTCTATATTTTTTTCTTTTTCAGCTCTTAATTCTTTTAAAAGGTCAGACATTTTATCTTGCCAAGTGTGTTCTACTATATTTTCTTTTACTCCTTTTAGATATCTCAATATGTGGGTATTACACTCGGCATTTTTAAAACTATAACTATCGTTATAATTTAATAAGACATGATCATGCATACATGTACATGTTGATGGCAAATTTGGTAGTATTCCATCTTCATTTACTCCTTCTTTGCTTTTGTCTTTATGAGCTATAATTAATGCATAATCATCATCACCATAAAATCTTATTATTCCTTCTTTTGTTTTTTTAGTTTTTTTTGACTCTTTATTTTTTGATTCTTCGTTTTTAGTTTCTTCATTATCTACAGTATCACTATTTGCATCTAATCCTAATTTTATTGTTGTATCATCCCAATGAACATTTGGTAATGTTAATATTTTTTCTTTTAATTCTTTTATAAAAGGTTCTAACTTTTTGGCTGCTCTTGTCCTCAACTTAGCAAAATATCCTTGTGACATTTTTGCTTCTCCATTTGTTAATCCTATTATATATTTTTCTACTTTGCTATAACTTACATTACATCCATCTAATAAATTTAATGATATTGCATTTAAATTTTCACCATAACTTACTCCTCGTGGTAATTGACTATTTGCTGTTACTGCTTTATTACAATTTTTACATTTATAATTGTTTATTAGATTTCTTGTTTTCGTAACTGTTACTTTAACATCTATTATATCTGATATTACAGTATTTACTGTATTTAATTCACCACCACAGTCTGGACATTTTTCTAATTTATGTTCAACAGTTTCTGTTATTTCTTCTTCTTTAAAATAATTTAATTTATGAGCTTTATGATTTAACTGACCACCTATATTTTTGTCACTTTTTTCACGATTATTTTGTATTACTCTTTTGCCAATTTTATTTTTAGTAGTTGGTATATTACTATTCGTACTATCTATATTTAATCGTGATTGTAATTTACTTATTTCATTATTTAATTTGTTTATTTCTTCTTCATATATTTTTTTTACATCAGCTACTGCTTTTGTAACTGCTTTATCTACTAATTCAGCTATTCTTTTTTCTTCTTCTTTTTTATAATTTTCAAATTTAATTTTTAATTGTCTATAATTATTTCTTTCCATGCTTAAAGAATTAGTTAAAGAAGTTATTGTTTTCTTTAACTCTGCATTTTCTTTTCTAGATTCTAAATATTTTTTTAAATAATTACTACCATTTTCCATAACTTAATTGTAACAAATATTTCAATAAAAATCTAAGGTTTTTCCTTTATTTTAGGCAAAAAATTGGCTTTAATGTAAAGCTCTCAGAACGCTTAAAAATGTTATTTAAAAAGATATTTTTAGCAATATTTTTTGGAATTTTAATATCCTTTTTAACATCATTTATTTGCCTTATTTCAGCAGTTACTACTACAATTTGAATTTTTTGACTAGGTTTTTCGACTTTACATATTTACATTTGTTTACTTATTTTTGG
>CANQIN010000102.1 GCA_947623995.1 uncultured Bacilli bacterium
GCTAAAGGAAGAATCGTTACCCAAACCGATTTTTCTACATCTTCAATTGAGATTGCCACCAGTTCAGCCATTAAAATAGAAATAATTAAATCAATTACCCCCAATTGGGCAACTTCTCTTTTACCCATCATTCGGTATAATAAAATAATAAAAAAGTAAAAAAACAAAGTTCTTAAAATAACACTCATTAATTCATTCATATCTATTCACCTACTATTATTATGGTTTCATTGATATTTTTTTAATCAATAACATAAATATTATTAGGTGGTCAAATGAAAACAATTAAAAAATATGGTAAAACAATTGGTTTATTTACCATAATAATTTTCTTACTTAGCTTTATTTTTTCTTTATTTAATTTAGGAGGTCTAATGAGTTTTAATACAACAAGTATTTTATTTATTATTTTAATGATTATCTTATTTTTAATTATTGGTTATCAATTTGGGAAGAATGCCGATAAAAAAGGATATATTGAAGGTTTAAAAATTGGTTTTAGTTTAATATTAGTTTTAATCTTTATTAATTTAATATTCTATAATTCTAATTTTTCTTTAGAAAGAATTATTTATTATATAGTTTTAATTTTATCTAGTATTATGGGTTCAATGTTAGGTATAAATCGTAAAGAAAAATAATTAAACATTTAATTTAGTTATCATATCACTATAAATATCAATTAGTCTTAATCTTTGTTCTTGATTCTTTTCATCAAAGACTAATTGGTCTTTATTTAAAGTTACAGTACCTTCATGATAATTATCAATATTACCATTTTTAACCGTTATTACTGATGGGATACTAATGGTTTTTTCATTTGTTTTATAATCTTTTCCATCTTTCTTAATAATTTTTTCTTTTAAAAGCGGATCTAATATTTCTAATAATTTATAATAATCTTCACTACCATCTTTTGTTTTAACTAATTTTTGATCAGTTATATCAAAAGCCGGGACATCTTCATCTAAATTTAAATAATAAAAATGATTAATATGATATTTATTTACGACATCAATTAATAAAGGAACAATTTTTTGACATGTTTCATCAGTAGCAGAACCAATATAAATAACAGCTTCATCATTATGCATAATTTCTAAAGCTTTACTAGTATTTATATATTTAACGTTATTATTTAAAGAAGTATGATATTCATTACCAAATTTATAATTATCAGTTTGTTTAAAATCATAATTATATTTAAATCCTAATAAAATACCACACATAATAATTAATAATACGATAACCATAATAATCATTTTTTTCTTTTTCATCTTTCTACTCCGTTCTACAATTTTCTTCTAATTTTAAGGGAATATTAAAAGTTTTAATATTGCCTTGCTCATCTGTTGCATTTATTTCAATTTGTAAAGAATTATTTTGATAATTTTTACAAGTCTTTTGATAATTATCAATATTAAAAGTTACATCTTTTAAAAACTTTTCTAAGGTAGTATTTTCTTTACTTTTACAAGTATCAATCTTAGCTTTAATTAAATCATTTTCCTCATATAGGGCACAAGAAATATTTTGATAGATATTTTCATCTTTCTCGCCACAATAATCAATATGAGAAATATATATTGATGATTTAGAATTATTATATGCTAAACTTCCTGAAATATTAAAATTACTACAATTAGCACTGATGGTTTTAAATTCAAAATTACTATTATTATAAAATATTAAAAATATTAAAAAGATGATAATAGTAATTATTGGGATGAATGGTAAAAAGTTAAATTTTTTTTCTTTACTTTCATTATTTAATAATTCATTTAAATCGATATTAAATTCTTTACAGATATCATTTAATATTGCTATATCAGGAATATTTTGATTATTCTCCCATTTACTTACGGCTTGATAAGAAACATTAAATAAACGACTAAATTCTTTTTGAGTTAAATTGTGTTCTAATCTTATTTTTTTAATTTTATCTCCTAAGTCATTCATCAATGTCACTTCCTAATTAAAGTTTACCAAATTTCCTAAAAAATGTCTTTATTTTTTTAATAGATAATAAAAAAAACATTTAATTATTTTCTAAATGTTCTTTCTTTTCTTTACTAATCAAAATTATAATATTTTCGATAACCATAATTGCTTCAATAATAATTATAATAACAGCCATATAAATATTAGGACTCATCTTTACTAAAGGATCAAAAAATAGTAAAAAACTTAAGATGATATTTAAACACGAAAATTCTAAAATGTATGACCAACTTTTTTGTTTTAAATTTTTTAATGATAAGGATATACTTACTCTACTAGCATTTTGAATGATTAAATATCCACCTAAAATAATAGTAAAGACATTGGCAAGTAAAGTTGTTTTTATAAGGGCTAAAATACCAAAAGATATTAGAATAATACCTCTTGTTAAATAATTAGCCTCTTCTTTTTTTCTTAAATAATAAAAACTTAAAATAACGCCTAATAAAATACTAATATAGCCAAAAACATTGATGGCAATACTAATGAAATCATCAGGATTAATAATTAAAACAATGGCAAAGACAATTAATAAAATTATAAATAAAAATGATTCTTTAGCTTCTTTTTTAACATCTTTCATATCTACTACCTACTTTCTTAATTTAGCTATTTGACTTTCATAATCATTACTTAAACATATAAATGAACCACTGACACAGATATCAAGATCATTTTTCAAATTTTTTATGGTTTCATCATTAATTCCCCCATCCATACTAACTAAGATATGATCTCTTGGTATTTCTTTTATTTTATTTATAACATCCGGAATAAATTTTTGACCACCAGATCCAGGATAAACACTCATAATTAAGATTAAATCAAGATATTCAAAATATTTGGCAATTTTTTCAATACTAGTATTAGGGTTTATAGCTAGACCTACTTTAATATGATAATCTTTAATTTGTTTAATATAAACTAAAGGATTTAATATTTCTGCTTGAATTGTTATAAATTCTGGTTTTAAAATGCTTAATTTATCAATATATTCTTTAGGATTTAAAACCATTAAATGAATATCTAAAGGTTTATTAACATTTTTTAAAAGATAAATAAATTCATCTAAATTATCATTTTTTTCTTTAACAAATAAACCATCCATAATATCAACATGAAGATAATCAGCACTGGTATCTAATATTTTTTTAATTGTTTCTTCTTTAGAATTTTGATATTTTAAAAATGAGACAGATACTTTCATTTCGAAGCCTCCTTTAAAAATTCTAAATAATTTTCATAACGAGATTTTAGGATTTCACCATTTAAAACGGCTTCTTTAACTAAACAACCGGTTTCTTTATGATGAATACAATCACTAAATTTACATTCATAATTTAATGATTCTATAAAACTATTTTTGATATCTTCTTTAGTATAAATACTTAAATCTAAGGAAGAAAAACCAGGGGTGTCAGCAAACCAAATATTATTGATATTATATAATTCAACATGTCTTGTTGTATGTTTACCACGATTTAGTGCTAAACTAATTTCATTAGTTTTTAAATTTAAGGAAGAATCTAACTTATTTAAAAGACTTGATTTTCCAGCACCAGATTGACCTGTTAAGACAACAATTTTATTTTGTAAGAAATTAGTTAATTTAGCTAAGTTTTGATTATCAAAAGTAGCAATTTGATATTTTTCATAGTATTTACGAAGATAAGCAAGTTCTTTTAATTCATCTTTAGTTATTAAATCTAATTTTGTAAAACAAATTATTGGCTTAATATTATTAATTAAACTATAGGCTATTTGTTTATCAAGTAAAGATAAAGATAAATCAGGATGTTTTAAGCTTGTCACAATTAAAGCATAATCGATGTTAGCAATTTTAGGTCTTGCTAATTCATTTTTTCTAGGCATTACTTTTATAATTAATTTTTTTTCTAAATCAAATTCAACTAAATCGCCAACTAAGGGAACTATTTTTTCTTTTTTTAATAATCCCCTTGGTAGACATTCAATTATTTTATCATCATATAA
>CANQIN010000103.1 GCA_947623995.1 uncultured Bacilli bacterium
ACACTTGGACTAGTTACAATAACCGGTATTTGAAATTCTCTTTCTAATCTAGTTGTAATAATATCCATATGTAATAAGCCTAAAAACCCAACCCTGAAACCAAAACCTAGAGCATCACTACTTTCAATTTCATAAGTTAAAGCCGCGTCGTTTAACTTTAATTTTTCAAAAGCTTCTTTTAAGGCTTCATATTTATTAGGCTCAACAGGAAAAATACCAGAATAAACCATTGGTTTCATTTTTTTATAGCCAGATATACTTTCTTTAGCCGGATTATTTTTTAAGGTAATTGTATCTCCTACTTCAATTGAAGAAATATCTTTTATGGATGCACATATATAACCTACTTCCCCACTTTTTAGAGTATCTAAAGTTTTTTCTTTAGGTGTATGAATACCTAATTCTGTTACGATAAAAGATTTATTACTAGCCATTAGAATAATCTCATCTTTTAATTTAACCATTCCTTCTTCTACTTTAATTAAACCTACTACACCTTTATAAGGATCAAAATAACTATCAAAAATTAAAGCTTTTAATGGTTCATTATTTTTTACTTTAGGAGCTGGTATCTTTTTAATTATTTCTTCAACTAATTCTTTAACCCCTTCACCCGTTTTACCACTGCAAAGTAAAATTTCATCTTCTTTAAAACCTAAAACTTTAATTAATTCATTTTTAACTTTTAAAATATTAGCATTAGGTAAATCTATTTTATTAATAACGGGAATAATTTTTAAATCATTTGCTAAAGCTAAATATAAATTAGCTAAAGTTTGAGCTTCGATTCCTTGAGTTGCATCAACTACTAAAATAGCCCCTTCACAAGCTGCAAGAGAACGACTAACTTCATAAGAAAAATCGACATGACCTGGGGTATCAATTAAATTTAATAAATATTCTTCATTTTGATAAACATAATTTAATCCTACGGCATTTAATTTAATAGTAATGCCTCGTTCTCTTTCTAAATCCATGCTATCTAAAATTTGTTCTTTCATTTCCCTTTTACTAACTGAACCAGTAATTTCTAATATTCGGTCAGCTAAAGTACTTTTACCATGGTCAATATGAGCAATAATTGAAAAGTTTCTAATGTTTTCTTGCTTAATATTCATTTTTACTCACCTAAGGTTTATTATACATAAAAATAGGTCTTTAAGTAAATAATTTTTTTAGAACATTAATTAAATCAGTAATGCCATTAGCCATAAAATTTTCAACTACATGAGAAACTTTAACCCCTGCTTTACTTGTATTATTAGAATAATCTTCATAATTGTCAGTAACATAATCTTTAATATCAACTTCTTTACCATTTTTAACATCTTCTTCAAATTGTTTCATATTTTCTTCGGTTATAGTTGTTTTTTCACTTAACTTTGCTTCATAATAACCTGTATTAATAGCAATTGTTAAAGACATATAAATTACAAATAAGACTCCTAAGATTCTTAAAAACCAATTAGGTTTCTTTTTCTTTTCCATTTACTCACCTACTACCAAAGCAATACTTTCTGCTAAAACATCCATCGTTTTACTTACTTCGGTTATATAATTATATGAAGAACCTACTTCAATTAAAATTGTTTGAGGATCAAAATCTTGATTATAAATACCATTATTACCAGAACCTCCTTTTTCTAAGATACCTTTAGAAATACCTGGTACTTTTTCATTCATAGCATTACTAATTTTTAAAGCAAATTCTTTATTTTGTTCAAAATTTTGATGTTCAGTTCCAATTACAAATAAAGCTTTAGCATAAGATGTATCATTAGCTTTTAATGTCGAACTTTCATAAGGAATTGAATCACGATGTAAATCAATAAAAACATTTAAAGTCGGATTATTTATTTTAGCTTGTTCTAGTAGCATTCTACTTGCTTCATAACTTCTTGTATAATTCCAACCATTATTGTCTAAAATACTTTTGATATTAGTAGTTTCAACCATCGTATTTATTTTTAAATTATTTAATTTTTCTCTTAAAATATAACTAGAAGTCATAACACTAGGCATAATATCATGTTCCATTAATAAATCCACATAATATTCTTCACTTTGATGAGTATTATATAAATAAATTATTGGCTCATGTTTATTTTCATCTGGATTAGGATCAGGTATATATTCAGTTTTCCCTATTCCTTCATCTTCTTTAACACTGCCAAATAAATCATTAATATACCAAGTAACAATATCACTATTATTAAAATAACGATTTTTAATACTTTCTAATAAAATACTTGGGTCAACAAAATAAGAGAATACATAATAAAAACTAACACTAAAAAGAATAATAAATACTAATATTTTGATTTTAAAAGACTTCTTTTTCTTACTCTTAAATCTTTTCATAATCTTCACCATTAGTATTATATAAAATAAAACATTAAAAAAATGTCGTTTTATGACATTATTATTTGATTTATTACTTTTGATACTAAATCACTCATTATTTTTAAATCTTCTTCTAAATTTAATTTAGCAAAATAGGCTTTTTTACAGTTCCATAAAGTTGGATAACCAATTGTTAAAACTGGTATGCCAAAAGTTTTTTTATTAATACTTTTATTATCTTTTAAGGCATCAGCATAAACAATTCCACAATCATTTATTTCTAAAGTTCGATTTATAAAATTTGCTTTTTCAGTTACTAAAGAATCAATTAATATAATTACATCGGGTTTTAAATCTTTTACGACATTTTCAATTAATCTAAAAGAAGATATTCCCGTTTTATTAGTTGTTTCTGGTGAAAATAGAGCTACTTTTGGAATCGTATAAATATCATTATAATGATTAGTCGCGATTATTTTACTTAAACACTTAACACCAAAAGAATCTCCTAATATACTAGAATTACCTAAACCTAAAATTAAAATAGTCCCACCTTTATGATATTTCTTTAAAAACATTTTTAAAATTTTTTTAACAACTTTTTCTAAAATATTTGTCTCTTGATACATTACTATATCATCAAAAGAAATCGTAAAATAATCTCCTTTATCATGTCTTATTTTATGATTTTTTTCTTCTTTAACATAATAATGTTTTATAACAACATTCTTTTCTTTTTTACTTTCAATTAAATAATCTTTTTCTAAAGGTATAGCCGCATCTAAAAATAAATTTTGTTTCATAAAACTTCACCATTTATATTATGGCTAAGATAAAACTACTTTATACTTAATTTTAATTCTTCATTTTGCTTAAATAATTCTTCTATTTGGGTTTTATTTTTATCATAATAATAAGTTCTTTCTGCAGGAAGATTAGTAAGTCCACAATCAGTTTCATAATGACTTATCAACCAAAAATTTTTAATTAAAGTTAATAATTCTTCATTCTTTTCTTCATTTTCATCTTCAATTTGTCTAGCCTTTTTTAATAAATATTTATTTAATTCTAACAATTTTTTATTAATATAAATAGTATTATTAGCAAGTTTTACGCAAATATCATCTTTACTCATAAATTTACTTATGTGACTTAAAACAATATCAAAATATAAACTACGATTAATTGAAGGAATCATTTTAACATAACTAGATATGAAAAGATAAATTTTAAGATAATCTTTTTCTTTAAGACATTCATCAATACTTTCTATTAAGGTTTTAACATCTATTGGTAAATCATAATATTCCATTAATCCCACTTCCTTGGGTTAATATTATAAGAAAAAAGGATTTTAATGTAAAGAAAAATTATTTGGTTCACTAGTTATCTTTTTATTAATTATATCTTCTTGATTAAATTCTAATTTATTATCAAAAAGTTTTTCCTTAAAATTTACTTTTTTATTAGCTAATTTTCTCATTAATTCATCACCAATATTAGTATGTATATTTTTTGGCTTTTAATACAAATTAATATAGAGGTGCAAAATGAAAAACGAATATTTTAATCAAAGAATATGCTGTCATGTTAAAAATTGTAAATTCTATGATAAAAGTGAAGAAAA
>CANQIN010000104.1 GCA_947623995.1 uncultured Bacilli bacterium
GCGCCTTTTGAAGTTTCTAAAGATAGTCAAATTTATGTTCAAAAACAAATGAAAGAACGAACCGAAAAAAGATATGAAAAATGGTATCAACATTATAATAAAGCTAAAAATTTAATGAGTAATAATTTAAATTTAATTTTAAGTTTATTAGAAACTGGTAAAACTGATATTCCTTTTGAAAGTTCAAATTATAAAATAAATGATGGTTATAGAGAATCTCTTTTAGAAACAAATGCTAAGATTATGAATTTATTTGCTAGTAAAAGTCCTTTATTTTTAGGAGGTTCTGCTGGTCTTGCTTTAAGAACTCAAACGATAATTGGCACGATTGATTTTCAATCACCAAAAAGTCCATTAGTTCAAAATATTAACTTTGGGGTTCGAGAAAGAGCAATGGCTAATATCTTAAATGGGATGGCTTTAAGTGGTTTAAAAGTTTTTGGAAGTACTAAATTATGTTATCTTGATGAATTAAAATCTGGAATTAGAATGAGTGCTTTAATGAATTTACCTGTGACTTATATTTTTACTCATGATTCATTGTATGATAGTGAAGATGGTCCCGCAAGAATTCCTTGTGAACAAATAAATACTTTAAGAATGATTCCTAATTTAACTGTTTTTAGACCAGCTGATATTAATGAAGTAATGGGTACTTGGGAATATATTTTAGCATCAAATAAACCAGCTTCAATTGTCTTAACTAAAAATAATGTTCCTAAATTACCAGGTTCAAATAGTAAAGAAGTTTTAAAAGGTGGCTATATAATTAAGAAAGAAGATAGCAGGTTAGATGGCATCATTATTGCAACTGGAAGTGAAGTTGTAAGTAGTATGCAAATCGCTTATGATTTAAGAGCCAATGGTCTAGACATTAGAGTTATATCCATGCCAAGTTTAGAATTGTTTTTAAGTCAAGGAGAAGAATATCGTAATTTACTTTTACCAAAAGATGTTAAAACAATTGTTATTGAAGCTGGAAATAGCTTTTGCTGGGGAACATTTGCCACTAGTGATGAATATATTTTAGGCATAAATGATTTTGCTTACAGTGGTGTTCCAATTGAAGTTTTACAAAAGATGGATTACGACTATGAAAGCTTAAAATTAAAAGTTGAAACATTACTTAAATAATTCGACAAAAAACGCGCATATTATATGTTATCCTAATAAGGGTGAATAATATGCGTCATTTTTATATTTTTAAAATTAATCCAAGTGTTTCAAAAGTTTTCAAAAATCGTCCTTATGAAGTCTTTCATACTTTAGAAACTCTCTATTATCGAACTGATGATGATATCTATTTAGGTAAAAATTTTGTTAAACAATTTATCTATCCTATTTCTTTAAAAGAATTAGATATCATGTTATTCAAAAAATTTAAAAACAATTATTTTTATATGAAATACAAAAATGTTCATAGTTTACATGATTTTTATCGTAAAGAAAGTACCACTTTATCTTTACATAGAACTTTTCTAAAATTAGACACTAATGTTATTAAACCTTGTTTTTTAAAAGAATTACAAGAATTTAATAATTTATTTGTCTGTGATTTTGAAAGTAAAGATTATTTTTGGTTAGATTCTTTTAAATTAGGCGCTGTCTTTATATAAATAGGCTTATTTAATTTTTCATAATCATATTCTTTTTCATTAGTTATTAAATCATATAAAATACTAGCCTTTAATTCATATTCATTAATAAGACTATTCTTTTTAACTTTAATTGGTAATTTAAATTTCTTTTTATTTTGATTTAAATAATATGCTCCTCTATCATTAAAACCTAAGATTTTAAGATAATCAATTTTTAGCTCAGCATCTTTTTTTAAAATTCCTAAATTAATATGAAGTAACATTCTTTGTAAACGATTAGTTGTATAACGTTTACTTTTTATTTTAGTTAAAAATTCTTCATAGTTATTTGCATTTACAATAGCTTTTTTAAGAAGATTTTCAATACCTTCATTAACATCTAAATATAAATCTAAATGACTATCAGTTAAGATTTTATGTTTTAAAAGTTTAAAATATAAATCATAATTTACTTTAATAATTTTATCTTTACTAATACTTGGAACATACTTACTAATATCATTATTATTTTTAATTTTTTCTCTAATATTTTCGGCACTTATAATTTCTTCATTAGATATTTTATCATGAAAATCATTAGTTCTTAAAATAGTTTCTAATTCGATTTTTAAATTTTGTTTTAATATTGCTTTACAATAAGATATACCAAGTAAATCATTAGGTTTTATTTTTAATTCATTTAAAGAATTAATTAAACTTTTAGGATAACTATTTCCTTTTTTTAAATTATTTTTCATTTTATCTAAATTTAAATTTTCTTGTTTTTTAGCAATATCCATTAAATAATCTAGATTATTTGTTTCACTACCAAAAATAATTTTATCAACATTTAAAGCATCTAATAAACTAATTCCCGCCATAGCAAATTTATCAGCCGCTTGAGTTCCATATAAAACTGGTAATTCCACTACAATATCAACACCGTTTAATAAAGCTATTTTTACTTTATCAGCTTTTTTTAAAATACTAACTTCACCACGTTCTAAAAAATAACCATTTAAACATAAAATTATAAGGGAATTAGGATATTTTTCTTTGATTTTTTTTAAATGATATAAATGCCCATTATGAAAAGGATTATATTCACAAATAATACCAATAACCATAGACTCACTTCCGTTTTAAGGATTTTAACATAGATTGAGTATTTTGACAAATTGATATATAATTTTATTGGTGATAAAAATGGATTTAAATAAATTAATAATTAATGAAATGGATACTAAAATTAAGGTAGATATTCCCGAAAGTTATTATCAAAAAACAGATATTATTTCTTTGCCTCCATTTGAAATGCATTTAAAAATTACTAAAG
This sequence comes from uncultured Bacilli bacterium, assembly GCA_947623995.1. Lineage (GTDB taxonomy): Bacteria > Bacillota_I > Bacilli_A > RF39 > UBA660 > Ventrenecus. Next base: position 2,914 of record CANQIN010000104.1, read on the forward strand.
ATAATAATCAAGATTTTCATTTAGATATAAAAGCTTCTCTTAAAATGATTTTAAAAGATGCTTTAACATTAGAAGAAGTAGAGTATCCTTTTACTTTAAATATTGAAGAAAAAATAACAGATGATAATGAAATATTAGAAAATTTTATGGAAAAAAAGCAAAATACACTTGATATTATTGGGGTTTTATGGGAAAATATTGTACTGGAAATCCCAATTAGTTATCGAAAAAGTAAATTAGAAAATGAATATCATGATGGTTGGGAACTAGTTGGAGAGAGTAAAGAAGAAAAAATCGATCCAAGACTTGCTCCATTATTGGAGTTATATAATGATGAAAAGGAGTGATATCATGAAACTAAACCTTCAATTATTTGGTGTTCCATTTAGAAGAACAAGTAAAACTAAAAAAAGAATGCGTCGTACTCATTTAAAAAAAGAAGTTGGTGCAATTAGTACTTGTCCTAAGTGTGGAGCCTCTATTAGACCTCATCGTGCTTGTATGAAATGTGGTTTTTATAAGAATGAAGAAGTTATAAAAGTTAGTGAAGAAGAAAAGTAACATCGATAAATGTTATTTTTTTTAGTATAAACTATCATTAAGAACATATATTAAATGTAGTACATTTTAAGAATGTTCATTAGATAATGGTCTTGGTGGTAGAAGTGGAAATTAGTAAAAGTGATAATAAATATATTTATGTTATAGTTGGTAAAAATATTAGAAGAATTAGAAAAGCACATCATTTAACGCAAGTACAATTAGCAGATTTAATTCAATATAATGAAGGAACAATAGCTAATATTGAAAATAATAGTTATCAAACTTTTAGCTTAGAATTTTTATACATAATATCTAAAAAATTACATGTTTCAATGAAAGAATTCTTTGAAAATATTGATGAATAACGTAAGTTTTCCTTGAATTTGGTTATAATATATATTATAATCAATTTGTTCAATTGAAAACGTTCTTGTAGCTCAGTTGGATAGAGCAATCGCCTTCTAAGCGATCGGTCGAGAGTTCGAATCTCCCCAAGAACACCAGAAAAAATA
>CANQIN010000105.1 GCA_947623995.1 uncultured Bacilli bacterium
AATGATGCTTTAATTAGAAAATTAAAAGACATTAAGTATAGTTATGATTTAACTGATGAAGATGTAGAAGTAGTTTTTGCCATTAAAAATGAATTAGAAACGGAAAGAAAAGAATATGATGAAGTAATCGAAAATCATCGGGCTCATAAATCTAGTTTTTCGCATTTAGGTAAAGAAATGGAATTATTAAATTTAAAAGTTAGTAAGAGTGAAGAAAAATTAGATTTTGCTTTAAGAAGTTTAGGTAGTTTAAAAGAAGATGAATTAAGAGCAAGAGATCAATTAGATGAAATGAAACATATTTTAAATCAAGCTAAATTACAAATGAGATCATTTAAATTACCAGTTATTCCTGATAATTATTTTGTGGAATTAAGTGAAGCTGTTGAGGCTATTCAAAATCTAGTTGATGAATTAGAAAAAACACCAATTTCGATTAAAGCTTTAAATATTAGAGTTGATACGGCAAGAGATTTAGTTTTAAAAGTTTATAATACAACTAAAGAAGTTGTTAAAACAGCGAGAATGGCTGAGATGACTATTGTTTATGGTAATCGTTATCGTCCAGTGAAAGAAGAAGTTAATATTGCTTTAAATAGAGCGGAAAATTTCTTTTATCATGGGGAATTTAAAAAATCTTTAGAAAATGCCATTAATGCTATTAATGTTATTGAACCGGGAATATATAAAAAACTACTTAGTGAATATCAAGATTAGGAGAATATTATGCAAAAGATTATGATTGATTTAGATGAAACAATAGTTATGGATGGTTATTTAAAAGCCGTTAATGATTATAAAAATACTAATTATAAAGCTGAAGATATTGATACTTATTATGTTGAAGATATTCTAGGCGAAGAAAAAGAAGCTTTTTTAGATCATTTTTATAAGAATGTAAATATTTATGATGATATTAAAGAATTACCTAATGCGATTAGTACAATTAAAGATTTATGTAAATATTATGATGTTTATATATGTGCGGCTTTTGTTGATCCAAGAAGAGTATTAGAAAGTAAAGTATCAGCAATGTATAAATATGAATGGATAGTTAAAAATATGCCTTTTATTGATCCTAAGAAAATAATATTAACTGGTTCTAAAGATGTTGTTATGTGTGATATTAAAATTGATGATAAAGTATCTAATTTAAAAAAAGGTTATGGGAAAGTAAAATTATTGTTAGATCATAAACATAATCAAAAATATGATTTTGAAGATTTAGAATCTTTAGGAATTAGAAGAGTATATAATTGGGATCAAATACGATCTATTTTATTAGAGGGAAGGGAATAGATATGATTTATTTAGATTATAGTGCAACAACACCAGTAAATTATGAAGTTTTAGAATCTTACATCAGAGCTACTAAAGACTTTATGGGTAATCCTAATTCATTACATAATTTAGGGGTTAAAAGTAAAACTTTAATGAATAGTGCAATTAAACAAATTAGTGATATTTTTCATGTTTTAGAAAGTGAAATTATTTTTACTTCTAGTGCGACAATGTCTAATAATTTAGCATTAATTGGAACTTGTCTTGCTAATATGAAACATGGTAATCACTTAATTGTCTCTAAATTAGAACATCCTTCTATTTATAAAATATGTGATTATTTAGAAACAATTGGTTTTGAGATTAGCTATGTTAATAATACTGATGAAGGATTAATTGATTTTGAAGATTTAAAAAATAAGATGCGTTTAGATACTATTTTGGTTAGCATTTGTGCCGTTAATAGTGAAACGGGAGCAAGACAACCTTTAAAAATGCTTAGACAAATTATTAAAAAAGAAAATAGTAGTACTTTACTTCATAGTGATATGACTCAAGCTTTAGGTAAAGTAGCAGTGAGCCTACATGATGTTGATTTAGCAACAGCTTCATCTCATAAAATATATGGTCCTAAAGGAATCGCTCTTCTATATAAAAGTGATCGGGTAAAAATGAGTCCATTGATGTATGGTAGTGGTTCATCAATTTATAATCCTGGAACTCCAGCTGTTCCATTAATTGTAGCTTTTTCCAAAGCAATTAGACTTGCTACAACTGATGTTGAAAAAAGAGAAAATTTTGTTAGAAGATTAAATACCATGATTGTCGATGATTTAAAAAAATTAGATGGAGTAGAGATAAATCAAACGAAAATATGTATTCCTCATATCTTAAATATCAGTTTAAAAAATATTAAACCAGAGACATTTATTCATGCGATGGAAGAATATGATATTTATCTTGGTACCAATAGTGCATGTGCTTCAAATGAACTTTCAACTAGTGTAATGGCTATTTATAATGACCGTAAAAGAGCTATGGGTACTATTAGAATTAGTTTATCTCATTTAACAACTACTGATGAAGTGTATCGTTTTCTAACTTGTTTTAAAAAAGTTTATCAAAAGTTAAATAGTTTAATAGAAGATTAACTGCTTTTTAAATTAGCAATTTCATCTTCTATTTTTTTGATGGCTTTTTGTAAGGCATCCATTTTTTCATCATCATTTAAAGGCTGATTATTATTGTTATCATTTTCGTTATCACTTTGAATGACCGCAACTTGAGCAGCATTAGTAAGTAGATAATCACCAAGTAAAATAATCCAGTTACCAATGGCATTTTGTTCTAAAACATTTAATTCTTCACATAAAATAGTGCCCACCACAATTGCTGACCATGAAAAAACAGTAGGATTGATATTTGAGGTAATGTTTTTCAAATAAACAACCCCCTTTTATTAAAATATATGAAAAAAATGAGTATTTCTACTCACTTGTTATCTTCTTTTTTAACTTCGTCTTTTTTGCTTTCTTTCTTATTATCCTTTTTAACTGTTAAGTTATCATTAATTTCATTTAATTTATGATACATCATAATAACTAATAAAGCACTTTCAAAAATAATTCTTGCTACAACATTACCAATAAATAAATATAATAAAAAGGCAATTACACTAGTGCTTATATAACTAAATGAAGTAATAGTTATAAATATAGCAATAACTAAGTAACAAATTTTTAAAATTGCTTCTAAACTTAAAGTTTTAAAAGATAGAAAATCATATAGTTTTTTAGTAAATCCTTGATAATCTTTAGCATTATCTTTATTTAAAAAAGTAAAATATAATACTATACCTCCACAAATGGCCACTAATAAACTAACAATTACCCATACTCCAGCATTAGTACTACTAGAAGAAACTAATTCTGTACCATAAGATCCATAACGCATGTATATATTCTCCTTTCCTAAAAAAATCATATCAAAACTTATGATTAAAGACAAGTAATAAAAGTATTGTAGACATGTAAAAAAATAGCCTAAGCTATTTTTATAAATATTTTTTTAAATTTTCAACTGAATCTTCTTGCATAGTAACATATTCACTAATTAAATTTTCAACTTCTTGATCAACTTTTTTATTATTTAAAAGTTTTCTTCCTTCAATAATTCCCATATTAGTACCTTGCATTAATAATTCGGCAATTTTAGAATTACTAGTATCAGTTAAAGTTTTCATTTCAATACCATACCAAGTCATAGCTTTATTCATCATACTAGTTTCTTTAGGATTATCTTCAACTTTATAATTAGCATAAACTTTTCTAATTTTCTTTTCAATATTTTGATATTTTTCATATTGAGTAGTTAAAGATTCTTTAAATTCTTCATCTTCAATTTTGTCTAAGATAAAATGAATGGCATCCATGCCCATGCAAGCCCCTTTACTTAATTCATCTAAAGCATTAATATTTTCTTTCATATATTTCCTCCTGTAGTTAGATTGGTTTTATTTTTAGAAAATATACTAAAAAGATAAGCAAAAGTTATAATAAAACATAAACTACCCTAGGGAGGTATTTGTGATGAACAACGAATATCAAAAAGCTTATGAATATGTAAAAAATGCTCAAAAAAGAGGTTTAATTCAAAATTGTTGCTGTAATATAAGAAC
>CANQIN010000106.1 GCA_947623995.1 uncultured Bacilli bacterium
CTATTAACATTAATATATTCATCACTTAAATTAACACCACCAGAAAAAGCAACTTTACCATCAATAATAGTCATTTTCCGATGGTCACGATTATTCATAAAGATACCCCTAAAAGGACTTAACTTATTAAATGGAAGACACTTAATTCCATATTTTTCTAACTCTTTAGGATAGCTAGTTTTTAACATCGCAATACTACCCATATCATCATATAAAATTCTAACATCTACTCCATTACTAGCCTTTTCTTTTAAAATATCTAAGATACCATTCCACATTTTTCCTTCATTAATAATAAAATATTCCATAAATATAAATTTTTCAGCACTCTTTAATTCTTTAATTAATTCTGGATAAAAAATTTGTCCAAATTCATAATAAGTAATATCATTATTTTTACTAACAAAAAAATTAGTCCGATTCATAAGATACTCCAAATTACCTAAATCTTTACTTATTATTTCATCTTTTATTTTCTCATCTTGTTTTAAATATTTAGCATATTCTTTTTCTCTAGCATTAATATTTTTTAATAATTTATTTTTTGTATAATTACGTCCTAAAGTAATTAATAAAATAGTACCAAAGATTGGGAATAGTAAGATAATTATTATCCAAGGTAAATCATTAGATAATCTTGTACTATTTTTTAAAATTCCTAAAATAATTAAAACACTAGCAATTTCATAAAATAAACCAATAATAGCAACTTTATCTTCAAAAAATAATTGAATAGATATTAAAAAACCAAATTGTAAAATAATACCTAAGGCAACAAACAAAACTCTTTTTATAGCATTTTTCATAATTAACACTCCTTAACATTTTTCAATTTTTCTCATCAAATAATTCTTTGACTATTAAATCTTTTGAATGTAAATTATTATTTTTACCTAATAATAAATTTTCATAAAATTTAATTAAATAACTACTATCTTCTTTGATATTTAAAGAATTATTAAAATAATTACTTCTCACTAAAGCATTTCTAAAATAAACAGATTTATCTTTAAATAAACTATTATCAACATTATAACCTAAATTAATTAAATACTTTTCGATAAATACTGCCGTTGTTCTAGTATTACCTTCTCTAAACGGATGGACTTGCCAGATGTTAGAAGAAAATTTTGTTATATTGTTGATAACTTCAACTATATTCATTTCTTGATAGTTTTTTTCTTTTTCTAAAGAAATATCATATTCTAATGATTTTGTTAGGGTTTTATAATCTCCATATGCAACTGAATCATTATTTAAAATTATTTCATGTTTAGAAAAATCTTTTTGCCTAAAATTACCCGCAAAATCATAAACATCTTGAAATAAAAATTTATGAATATATTTTAAATAACTAACAGATAACTCAAATTTATCTTCATTTAATAATTCAACTATTCTAACCGATACAAAATCACATTCTAATTCATTATGATTTATTTCATCTTTATTTTCTTTTTCAATATAATATTCTCTTAATTCTTTTTCTACTTCTTCGATTGTTAAATTATCTTCAATATTTTCTTCTAATAATTTTTCTAAATATTTAGAAGGTTTTAAGCTATCTATTTCTTGAAGTCCAATGGCCATATCCCATTGTAATTGTTTTTCATAATTACTAGATTTATATTTTTCTTCATATTCAAAAACACTTGAATCTAATTCTTTCTCACTCATAAACTCACCTATAATTCTTTAATTAAAAATGTAGCATATAAAGGAATAGATTTAACTCTATTTTGCAACCCAAAATCTTTTAAACTAATTCTAATCATATATTTAGGATGATATAATTCATCATAAACTTTTAAACTTTTTGATTTAGTATTTAATTCAGCTTTTACTTCAATAGGAACTATTCCATCTTCTTTAGTTGTAATTAAAAAATCAATTTCGGAATCTCTACTTCCTTTCCAATATAATAAATCAATCCCACTAGCCTTTAACTGATTAGCAACATAATTTTCCGTAATAATTCCCTTATATATTTTCATTTCATCAAGAATAATAGTACGAGCATCATTATTAACTAATCTATTAAATATTCCAACATCAGAATAATATACTTTAAATGTATCATTATCTACAAACCCTAATAAAGGTTTTTCAGGTTTTTTAACACATTTGCATATTTGAACCATATTGCTTTCAATAAGCCAATTTAAAGGTAATAAATACTCCCTTGATTTAGCATTAGATAGAATAACTGAATATTGAAATTTTTTAGAAGCATTTTGTAATTGAGAAGTTAAAGAATTATATATATTTCTAATCTTTAAAGTTTCACTTGAATTTGTAACATGATTACTCATATCATTTTTATAGTCCTCTATAATATCATTTAACTTTGATAAATCATAATTAAAATAATCACTATCACATAAAACTAACGCTTTTACACTTTCAGGCATGCCTCCAGATAGCAAATATCTTCTATAATAATCAATCGCTTTATTATGAAGGACACCCATTGCTTCATTTTTAAAAAAACACTCTTTAATTTTATTTAATAATAATTCTTGATTAAACGCTAATAAAAATTCTTCAAAATCCATTGGATACATATACAACCTAGACACTTTTCCAACTGGAAATGGTTTATTTAATCTAGCCAACTTTACTCCAAGCAAGGAACCAGCACATATTAATCTAACATTACTATGATTTTCATTAAAAAACTTTAGCTCTGAAATAAATTCTTCACTTTCCTGAATCTCATCAATAAATAATACACTATCTTCTTTTTCAAAATCAAAATCTAATAATAACTTTAAATCGTTATATTTCTTTTCCGAAGAGTAATCAGAAGCATATAATTTAACAACATCTCTATCATTTAATAAATTAATTTTTTTATAATTTTTAAATTCTTTTTTACAAAATTCATCAATTATATAAGTTTTACCACACTGTCTTACACCCAATACTACTAAAGGTTTAAAATTGTTAGTATTTTTCCATTTAACTAAATCATCATAAATCTTTCTTTTCACATTTATCAAACTCCTAACTAACCTAATTATACCATAATTTACACCTTTTTGCAGGGAATATTAAGCAAAATTTACACCTTTTTGTAGGGAATATTAAAAGTACCTTATTTATAAGATACTAAAACCTAATTTTGCTTATATATTTGTTGTTCAGTAATTAAATTATAACTTATTAATTTATCACTATCTAAATTTTCTTTATACATATCAATAGCTGTAATTTGATGATTATCATAAGTTAAATAATAATATATTCCTTTATCAAGATTGCAACAAGCACTATAAATAGTTATTTCAAATTTATTATCACCCATATGGACACATCCTCGTTGTTGTTCGACAGATGTTAGGATATGAAAAAATTGGCTAACACTAGATGCTTCACTATCATCTGATAAGGAGTTCATTTTAGTAAACACTGCTTTAACAAATCTTGATTGACTAGATAAATCGCCAGGTAAACCAAGCGCGCCCATGCCTCGACTATATTTTTCTAAATTAATTTTTGGGGCAAAGTTATTAACAGGGGGTTCAATACTTAAATTCATATAGTTATTTAAGTTAAACATTTGATAATCAAAAGTGGGATTATTAGTTAAAACGCCAACTGGATTATCATATATTTTTAAACCTTCTTTAACACTTTCAACTGTAAGCGATTCATCTTTATAAGAGATTATCCAATGAAGAGGTGACGCGGGTAAGTCTTTACTAAAACTAAGATTAGCAATGTTAATATTTTCTAATAATTTCTTTACTTCTTCTAAGTTAGCACATTGACTTAAAACCCAAGGAATAAATTCAAAAGAAGCTATGTTATTCTTTGTTGTTGATAACACATGATAAAAGGCATTATCTGGAAAATTTAAACCAGCCATCCCAACACCTTTTTCATTTATGGCATCATAATATAAA
>CANQIN010000107.1 GCA_947623995.1 uncultured Bacilli bacterium
CTTACATAAATAGAACCAGTTGATATATCCGCATAACATAAAGCATAGATATAATTAAAATCTAAGATACTAGCAATGTAATGATTATTATGTTCATTTAATAATTCTAAATCAACAACTGTTCCTTTACTTATTACCTGCGTAACGCCTCTTTTAACCATTCCTTTAGCATTTTTAGGATCTTCTAATTGTTCACATATGGCTACTTTATAGCCTTTATTAATTAATTTTTCAATATAAGGTTTAACAGAATGAAAAGGTACACCACACATCGGAACTCGTTCTTCTAAACCTGCATTTTTACCAGTTAATGTAAGCTCTAATTCGCGACTAGCAATCTCGCCATCTTCAAAGAATAATTCATAAAAATCACCTAAACGATAAAACAATAATTCATCTAGATAATTATTTTTAATTTCCATATATTGTCTCATCATTGGAGACAAATCATTTATAGTTACTTCACTACGTTTCATTTTTTACCACCCAGTACATTTATTATATCAATTTTCAATGAATTAAAAAAGCCTAAAATATTTTCTATTTTAGCTTTCTAACTTCTTCTTTTGACAAATCTTTGCATTATCTTCATTTTATCAGGCAGTGAAATTATTGCAAATCTGAATATGGGTCTTCACATTGTTCTATTGAATTAGGGTAACTTTTTCTAAGAATTTTTACTAATGGTACATTATACATAGTTGAATACTTCAAAGTTTCTTCATCTGGTTCATCATAACTAATTACAAAATCAGGTAAATATTTTCCCTTAATTCTTAATTCATTATAATGCTTATTTTTTAAAGTTCTATCATTTAATTCTTTCATGGTTACCCATTCTGGGCATTTTATATACGGCATAATATATTTACTATTTTTTTTATTATTACTAATTGAATCAAAAGAATTAATTTGAACAATATCTTCATTATTTACTTTAGTATAGCCAAACTTAATTCTACTATCCCCATAATACATAGATCTATTTTTTTCAGTAATTGTACTATAGCATTTTGTTTGGTTATTAAAATTTAATTCATCTGCATCCATACTTCTTACTAAAAATGCATAATTTTTCCCTTTATATATAATAGTTGGTAAAACTATCTTTCTATTATTTAATTCATATTCATTATAAACAATATCGTTATTTAAAGGATTACTAATTGATGATACGATATTTTCACGAGACTTTTTTATTACATTATCTAAAATTTCTAATTTAATTTTTTCAAGATTTATATTTTTATATTTAAAAAAGACTTCTTTAATATTTTTATTATAAATTATAACATTTATCATATCCTCTAAAAATTCTATTTCATGTATATCAACATTACTATTAATTAAAATTTTTAAATAGATTTTAAAGTCATCTTCAGAATCATTTAGATTTTTAATTATTTTATTTTTCATATTATTATATAATTTTATTTTTAACATTAATTTTTTAATAAGAGTTTTATTTTCAGTAACTAATTTAAGATCTTCTAAACAATTAGGATGATCAATAAATTTTTCAATAAATCGTTCATCATTTAAAATCTTTTCATCTAACTTATAACAACCACTTTTATTATAAAATATATCTATAAATCTATTATAATCTAATTTTATAGCACATATATCTCGTTCTTTAAAAATTTCTTCTTCCATACTATTAATATATTGACTATATCTAAGTTTTTCTAAAATTAAAGAAATGTCATAATCATATTGTTGAATAGCTTTAGTAAGTAAATACTTACTGTCAGGATGTTTTAAATAGGCATGTATAACTTCCCCATTCACATTTTTTATTAATTTATTATAAACAGGTAAATATTTTGAATCTTTTAAATAAAAATTTAAAATTCTAAATAATAAATATATCTTTTCTATATTAGGAATACTTGAAAAAAAACAAGGATAAGAATCACTTACAAAATCAAAATCTTTTTCAAAATTTTTTCTTTTCATTTTTTGATATTCATCTGTTACTTTTTCACCAATATCTATTAAATTGTCATTATTAAATAATGGACTAATATCTGTTTTTAAAGAATAAACTACTCCATAAATTTTATCTAATTTATTTGTTGTTCTTAAAAATGTTTGAATTTCATCACTCATATATATTGTATTTAGTTTTTTATTATTTAAGTTTAAAATTTTTTTATAGATAATTTCTAAATTATTAGTATTTAATATAGTAATAATATTTTCTTTGTTGCTAAAAATTCTTTCAATTTGTTCAATTGAATAACTATCTTTATCATCTAATATTAAATTTAAGTCATAGTCCGAATATGTCCAATTTTTAATCTTTGTTTTATCATTAAATATTTCATAAATTCCTTTTTTCATCATTTTAAATATTTCATCATTATTTAGTTCTAAGAGTTTAGCCCTATTAATTTTATAATATATTAATTGTTTATCAGAAGATATACTACTAAATATTCTCGAAAAATGACTATAGTCTTTTAACTCTAAATAGTTATTTAATAAATTAAATAAAGATTTATTAAAAGATTTATTTTCTGATAATAATAATTTTATGATTTTATCATATTTAGCTGGTTGTGAATAATTTTTAGAAAGTAACTTAGCAAAAACCTTAGATTTTGTTAGTTTATCATAGGGAATTATAAAGCTCAATAAATTAGAGAATCTACCGTTATTATCAATAACTGTTAAACTATTATCGTCAAGAAAATAATCGATTACTTCATCAGAAAAACAATTATATAATTTACCAATTAATGACCCGTCAAAATTTTTTAAAAAAACTTCTTTAAAGTTATCATTAAAAATATATGTTTTTAATCTTTTTAATTCTGGCTCACTAATAATTACTTCATTTTTATAATCAACACTTCTATCTATTAAAGGCTTATAAAGTGCTGAACAATAGTATAAATTATTTATTTCTTTAAATTTATTGATAACATTTTCAGCATCTAAAAAGGTATTTTCATATGAGTTTGTAATATAAAAGTTAGAAAATATATCATCAAATATCATTTCTTTATTTTCTTTAGCAGTTTTTTTCAAATCATCTAAAATATAATCCAAAAATTCTTCATATAATTCTTCAGGAATAATTTTCATAAAACTTATAATACTTTTAATATTATTTTTAAAATTTAATTTTAAATAGGACATTATTTTATATAAACAGCTTTGTAAAGAATTTATTAATTTCACATTTGAAGAATTATTTTCCATTTCATAAATAATTTGTTTGACTGTATATTGAATATTATCCTCTAAAGTTAAAGTTCTAAAGAAAAATTCATTATCAAATAATTTTATTTTATTGGGATAAAAGTCACTTTTATATAATACTTTTTTAAATATATCTAAATTTATCATAGAAGTTATACATTTTTCATTAAAATAAAATTCTCTTAATTTATCACTATTTGCAGAAGCTATACATGCTAGAAAATCATTGTTATCATTTTCAATAATATAGTTTCTAACTTGATCATCAAGTAACATATTTATTACTTCTTCTTCATCAATCCTAGTTTTATATTTTTGACTAAATTTCTTAAATTCTTCAAGCATAAAAAAAATCTCCTTTTAATTATTGTTTATATTAACATACAATAATTAACAATTCAACTAGCAAAAAATATTGCAATTATTTAATCAAAAATTTATCCATAAAAATAGAGAAAATACTAAAATTTCTCTCTACCGATCACGAAAACGCGATCTCAAAGCATTTTTGCTTCTATGATATATAGTTATTTCTTATTTTTTTTATATTAAAATTATTTAACTTCAATAAATTCATAATCTTCATTTTTAATAACATAACTTTCTAAATTATAATAGGTTTTAGTTAGAGGATTTATTTCTTTTTTAGCATATCCTTTTTTAATTAAAGTATCTAATGTTACTTTATCTCCTTC
>CANQIN010000108.1 GCA_947623995.1 uncultured Bacilli bacterium
ACTACTTCAAATCCTCTTTCTTTCATTATAAATCACATCCTTAAAATAATTATAACTAATAATTTAATATTTGTCATATAAAAGTGTAATTTTATGATTTTTTATTTCAATAAAACCTTCTTCTTTTAAATATTTTAATTCTCTTGACATTGCACTTCGATCAATTGCTAAATAATCAGCTAAATCAGTAAAATTAAATGGTAAGTTAATAACTCTTAAACCATTTTTTTTAGATTCAATATTAAAATATTCTAAGAGTTTATTACGAATTGTTTTTTTAGTAAAAATTTCAATCCGATTATTTCTTTCTTCAATTTTTAAAATAATAATTTCTAATAAATTTTTAATAAATTGATTATAATAACTTTTATTATCTAAATCTAATTTTTTTATTTCATCATAATCAATAATATAGACGGTACTTTCCTCTTTAGTTAAAATATCATACTCATTAGAAAGTGGTGAGATAATGGTACCAAAAATATCATTTTCTTCTAATTCTTCAATTATTGTCCTGGTGCCATTATAGTCAGTTTTAATTATTTGCATCATTCCTTTAATAACAATTCCAATAATATTTCCTTGATTAATATTAGAAAGAATTAGTTCATTTTTAGGGAATGTTAAACGACTTGACTCTAAAGTGTAAAGTAATTTTTCACGATTTTTAGGGCTTATATTTTGAAATGGATTTATCATTTTACGGCCTCCTAAAAAAATAATAACATTTTTTGCAAAATGTTGCAATTGCAACAATGAAGTTTTTTAATAAAGTGCTATACTGAGTTCAGGTTAGAGAAAGGTAGGCAGTAAATTATGAAAATAATTAAACGTGATGGACATATGGTAGATTATAGTCCAGAAAAAATTGAAAATGCTATTATGAAAGCAAATATGGAAGTTGAAGAAGAGGATCAAGCATCTCCTACTCAAATTAAAAATATTATTAAATATATTGAAAAGTTAGGCAAGAAAAGAATGCTTGTTGAAGATATTCAAGATATTATTGAACAGAAATTAATGAGCATTGGTAAATATGCTTTAGCTAAAAAATATATAACTTATCGTTATACTAGAGAACTAGTTAGAAAAAGTAATACAACTGACTTAGCTATCAAAGAATTAATTGATGGAGAAAGTGAATATTGGAATACGGAAAATTCTAATAAAAATGCTAAAATAATTACTACTCAAAGAGATTATTTAGCAGGTATTACTAGTACCGATATCACGAGAAGATTTTTACTTCCTGAAGATATCGTTAAAGCTCATGATGAAGGTATTATTCATTTCCATGACGCTGATTACTTTGCTCAAAATGCAATGCATAACTGTGATTTAATTAACTTAGAAGATATGTTACAAAATGGTACTAATATTAATGGTGTAATGATTGAAAAACCTCATAAATTTTTAACAGCTATGACGATTGCAACTCAATTAATTACCGCAGTTAATTCAAGTCAATATGGTGGAGTTACAATTACTCTTACTCACCTAGCACCTTTTGTAAGAGATAGCTATAATCGTTATTTAGATAAATATAAAGCTCGTAAATTTAGTAAAGCTGATTGTGAAAAATATGCTAAAGAAGATTTAGCAAGAGAAATTAAAGATGGTGTGCAAACATTCCAATATCAAATTAATTCAATGACAACTACTAATGGTCAAGCACCATTCTTAAGTGTTTGTATGTATTTAGGTGAAACTACTGAATACAAAGAAGAATTAGCAATGATTATTGAAGAAGTTTTAAAACAAAGAATTGAAGGTATGAAAAATGATAAAGGAGTATTTGTTACTCCAGCCTTCCCTAAACTTCTATATGTCTTAGAAGAAGATAATATTCATGAAGATAGTAAGTATTGGTATTTAACTAAACTTGCCGCTGAATGTACTGCTAAGAGAATGGTACCAGATTATATCTCTGAAAAAATTATGAAACAATTAAAAATTGATAAAAATGGCGATGGTCAATGCTATCCATGCATGGGTTGTAGATCTTTTCTTACACCATATGTTGATGAAAATGGTAAACCTAAATATTATGGTAGATTTAATCAAGGTGTTGTAACAATTAACTTAGTTGATGTTGCCCTAAGTTCTGATAAGGACGAAGAAGAATTTTGGAAGATTATGGATGACCGTCTAGAATTATGTCATCGTGCTTTACAAATTCGTCATAAAAGACTTAGTAAAGCGACTAGTGATGTTGCGCCTATATTATGGCAATATGGAGCATTAGCAAGATTAAAACCAGGTGAATCTATTCATGATTTACTACATAATGGCTACTCTACTATTTCACTTGGATATGCAGGACTATATGAATGTACTAAATATATGACAGGACATTCTCATACTGATAATGGTAAAGGTAAAGAATTTGCTTTAAGTGTTATGAGAAAATTAAATGATGCTTGCAAAATGTGGAAAGAAAAAGAAAACATTGACTATAGTGTTTATGGAACACCTATTGAATCAACAACTTATAAGTTTGCAAAAGCTTTAAGAGAAAGATTTGGCGTTGTAAAAGGTATTACTGATCGTGATTATATAACTAACTCTTATCATGTTCCAGTATTTGAAGAAATTGATGCCTTTGATAAATTAAAATTAGAAAGTGAATTCCAAGCATTAAGTCCTGGTGGCGCAATTTCATATATTGAAACACCTAACTTATCTAATAATTTAGATGCTGTTATTGAAGTTATTAAATTTATTTATGATACAATCATGTATGCTGAATTAAATACTAAATTAGATTATTGTCATGAATGTGGATATACTGGTGAAATTTTAATCGATGATAATCTTGAATGGTATTGTCCAGAATGTGGCAATCGTGACCATGCTAAATTAAATGTTGCTAGACGTACTTGTGGTTATATTGGTTCTAACTTCTGGAACAAAGGTCGTACTCAAGAAATTAAAGAAAGAGTTATTCACTTAGATAATAAGGATGCTTAATTATGAGATACAACAAAATAAGAAAAATGGATATTTCTAATGGTCCAGGTGTAAGAGTTTCAATATTCTTACAAGGATGTGCCTTTAAATGTAAAAATTGTTTTAATCCTGAAACTCATGATTTTAATGGTGGCTTAGAATTTAATCAAGATGTTGTTAATAAAGTATTAGAATTAGCAAATAAAGACCACATTGCTGGTCTTTCCATCTTAGGTGGTGAACCAATGCATCCTAAAAATATTGAAGCAACTAAAATGCTTGCTAAAGCTTTTAAAGAAAAATACCCAGATAAAACAGTTTGGGTATGGTCAGGCTTTTTATTTGATAATTTAAAAGATAAAGATGCCTTAAATTATATAGATGTTTTAGTAGATGGTCAATTTGTTGATGAACTAAGAGATCCTATGCTACATTGGAAAGGCTCTTCTAATCAAAGAGTTATCGATGTTCAAGAATCTTTAAAAAATAATAAAATTATTTTATTTGATGAATATATAAAAGCAAATTAAAACGACTGTAAAAAGTCGTTTTTATTGTAATGTTTTTTTTAATTCAAGTACCGCTGCTTTGGTAAGACCAGTAAAAGTTATTATTTCATCAATTGGTTTATTAGCTTGTAACATATTTACAGCTACAGTATTTAAACTACGTTCTTCTCCGATTTTTATACCATGCCCTTCACCAATTGCTTGATTTTTTCGAGCTTCCCATTCTTCTCTTGCAAAATCCTTCCTAGTTTCTTCATTATTTAAAAATTCTTTTAGACATTCAGTTATGCTCATTAATATATCATCTCCTTTACTTATTTTTTTCATTTCTTTTATACTTTTGGCATTAAATAATCTAAAATACTTTTTTGCCCTATCACTTATACCTACATTATAATTTTCTTCTTTTATTTTGTCAAGA
>CANQIN010000109.1 GCA_947623995.1 uncultured Bacilli bacterium
ATAAGTTCAACCATAATATCATCACGACAACCAATTACTTTACTAAATGGCACGACATTTTTCTCAATTAATTCTTGAGCATTGCCAAGCCATACATCAGTACCATGAGCAAGACCGGCAATTTTTACAAGTTCGGCAAAGGTTGTTGGTTTAGTGTCTTTTACTAATTGAATAGTAAAAGGGGTACCAAACTCAGGGACGCCAAGAGTTCCTGTTTCACACATAATTTGCTCTTTACTAACTTTTAAAGCTTTTGTGGAAGTAAAGATTGACATCGTATCTTTATCATCTAATGGAACTTTAGTTATATCATCGCCTGTTAAATCTTGAATCATTCTAAGTTGAGTTGGATCGGTATGACCTAGAATATCTAATTTTAATACACATTCATCAATGGCATGATAATCAAAATGGGTTGTTCGCCAAGCTTTTGATGGGTCTTCTGATGGAAATTGGAAAGGTGTAAAGTCAAAAACTTCTTTATAGCCTGGAATTACAACTATTCCTCCTGGATGTTGACCAGTTGTTCTTTTAACACCCGTGCATCCTTTGGCAAGGCGTTCTACTTCAACATTTCTCATCATAATATTTTTTGATTCACAATAACCTCTTACATAACCAAAAGCCGTTTTTTCTGCAACTGTACCAATGGTTCCAGCCCGATAAACATTATCAACACCAAATAATACTTTGGTATATTCATGGGCACTGGCTTGATTTAAATCGGAAAAGTTTAAGTCAATATCTGGAACTTTATCAGCATTAAAACCTAAGAAAGTTTGGAATGGTATATCATGACCTTCTTTATCCATTTTAGTCTGACATTTTGGACATTTTTTATCAGGTAAATCATAACCACATTTATAATTGTTTCCAAGTGATTCCCCATTTTCATCTTCAAATTCACTATGTTGACATTTTGGACAACGATAATGAGGAGACAAGGCATTAACTTCCGTTATTCCCATTAAGTTAGCCACAAAAGATGAACCTACACTACCTCTTGAACCAACTAAAAATCCTTCGTCATTAGAGTGTTTAACTAACTTTTGGGCAATTAAATAGATAACGTCAAAATTAGCTCCGATAATCGCGGTCATGGTTTTTTTAGCCTGCTTATGCAATTCTTCATCCGATGATTCATTATCATCTTTTTTTAAGGCTAGATAAATTTCATTTTCAACACTATCAGGGCCTTTAATAACCACTTCATGCATTCTTTTATAGATAGCATCTTCATCATCACCAGCGTTTTTCTTAACGGCATCAATAAATCCTGCCCCATATAATTCTAGAGCAATCCTCTCTTCTAAGTAATGAGGTAAGGGATCGCCATACCAAGACTTAGCTTTATCATAAACCATTTTAGTAACCGTCATTTGCGAATCTGGAATAACTGGAGCAAAAGGAATACCATGAGTATCAGGAATAACTTCAATTTCATCACACATATTAGCAATCAAATTAGAATTAGTAACAACAATTTCATAGGCAAGTTCTTCCCCTAAAAAGGCAAATTCTTCTAACATTTCTTTAGTTGTTCTTAAATACATATTAGGAACTTCAATTCCTCTTCTATTTAAAGGATGAAGTTTACCATTGAATTTTTGATTAACAATAATCTCCCGATAAATATTGTCCTCTTTCTTTAAATTGTGAACATCCCCGGTTGCCACAACTGGTTTTCCTGCTTCTTTAGCAACTCTGATAATTCTTTTTAAAAACTCTTGGGCTTCATGTAGGGTTACAAATTTTCGCTCATTACCAATTAAATGGGCAAAAACTGATGGTGGTTGAACTTCAATATAATCATAAAAACTCATCATATTAACTAATTCTTCATCTTCTTTACCAATTGAAGATTCAAAAATCTCCCCATTAATACAACCTGAACCAATAAGTAACCCTTTTCTTAATTCCGTAATATCTTTTCTTGGAATCTTTGGTTGTTCATTTTTATATAAATATTTAGTATTAGCAATTGAAACAATCTTAAATAAATTTTTTAAGCCTTCTTTATTTTTAGCAATTAAAACCGCATGAAAAGGATAACTAAATCTTACTAAATCTTCAACATTAACTAAACTTAATAATTCATCAGTTGTATAAGTGTTCTGGTCATTTAAACTCTTAGCCATTTTATAAAAAGCTAGAGCTGTACCTTCAGCATCATAATCAGCTCGATGGTGTTTATCTTCATCCCAAGGTACATCTAATCTTTTAGTTAAAGTTTGTAATTTATGATTAGGCCATTGAGGATATAAAATTCTAGCCATACTCATGGTATCAATAACGGTTTTATTAAATTCCTCAAAATCATATTTTTTACAAGCTGCACTCATGAAAGAAATATCAAACTTAGCATTATGAGCAACCATTGGATAGTCCCCGGCCCAATCTAAAAATCTTTTAACTACTTCACTTTCTTTGGCACAGCCTTTAACCATTTCATCAGTAATAAAAGTTAAATCAGTGATTTTTTTAGGAATTGGTCTTTCAGGATCAATTAATTCATCAAATCTTTCTAAGATTTTACCATTACATATTTTAACAGCCCCAATTTCTATTAAAGTATCACTACCAGCATAAAAACCAGTTGTTTCAGTATCAAATACCACAAAAGTATCTTCTAATAAATTATAAGTTTGATTATTAAAGACAATATCAACATCATCATTAACAATATTCATTTCAGCTCCATATAAAACTTTAAAATGTTCACTTTCGTCTTTACCTTTATTCATATCTCTTACCGTATGAAATATTTCGGGAAAAGATTGAACACAGTTATGGTCAGTTATGGCAAGAGCCTTCCATCCCATATTTGCGGCATATTTAACAACGTTATTAGGGTCTTTTTGTTCATAAGGTGTTACCCCATCCATCGCACTCATCATCGTATGTAAATGTAGTTCTACTCTAGGTATTTCTTCTTCATCTATAACCGGATTATCTTTAGAATCAATTTTTTCTACTGAACGAGCTTTTAAGACATAATCTCTTGCAAAAGTATCATATTCAATATTTCCTAAAAAACGATACCATTTATTTTCTTTAATTTCTTTTTTTATTAATTGATATTCATTTTTATCTTTAATAAAAATCTTAGCTATCATTGAATTAGTTTTATCACTAATCTTTAAAGTAATAATATTAATATTATCTCTTTCTAAATAATCCATTCCAAAAACATAAGCTTCAAAAGCCACATTTTTAGTTTCTCCAACAACATTATTAATAATTGATATTTCTTCTTTTATTTCTTTACCTAATAATAAATTACCTTCAATTTTTTCTTCTTTTACTTCATAATTAGTATTTTTCTTAGCTTCTAAAATTTCATTTTTAACATTATTTAATATTTCTTGATTTAAAAAAGTTGTTATTTCAAATTCTTTATATCCAAATAATAATAATTCTTTTTGTAAATTTTTACTTTCTTTTTTAATTTCTTGTTCTTCTAAATTACTACCTACTTCAAAAGTTATAACATCATCATCAATTTTTATATCTTCACTTATTCCACTAAGAGATGGTTTACGAATCTTTAAATCTTTTAAATAATCTTTAACAAAAGCTAAAACATCTTCATTTCTTATTTCATCATAATTAAAATGCATACTAAAACTTACTTCTTCATTATTTACTTTTTTAATTTTTTTAAATAATTCATGTAAAGTTTGATATGAATAAGGATAAGGATTATTAATTGTTATTTCAATTTTATTTTCTTTATTGATAACTTTAACTTTAAGAATATTACTATCTTTAAAAGGTTCTAAATCAGTTATTTTAAGGACATTTAAAAAGTTTAATAAATCATTAGGCATACTACCAACTCCTTTAATACTATAACATAAA
>CANQIN010000110.1 GCA_947623995.1 uncultured Bacilli bacterium
AGATTTAACTCTTTTAGCAAAATTAGTTGTAAGAGGTGGTTGGCCTGCCAATTTAAATACTAATATTGATGATGTTGGTCTTATTCCTAAAAGCTATATTGAATCATTATTAAATAAAGATATAAATGAAAATTCTCGAAAAAGAGATAAACACAAAATGAAAATGTTAATTAAATCTTTAGCAAGAAACGAAAGTACATTAGCTGGTGAGCAAACTCTTTTAAAAGATATTATGGAATTTGAAAATAGTAATGATTTAATAAAAAGCAGAACTACTTTAGGAGATTATCTTGATTGTTTAGATAGATTGCATTTAATAGAAAATCAAAATTCGTTTAGTATTAATTATCGTTCTTCTAAAAGAGTTGGAAAAGTATGTAAAAGAAGATTTACTGATCCTTCTTTAGTGTGTGCTCTCTTAAATTTAAATGTTGATAAATTAATGAGTGATTTAAATACTTTTGGTTTATTATTTGAATCATTAGTAATTAGAGATTTAAGAATATATATGGAATATTTAGATGGTAATATATATCATTTTAAAGATAATAGTTCTGGTGATGAAGTAGACGCTATATTAGAATTTAGTGATGGAAATTATGGGGCAGTTGAAATAAAACTTAGTGGTAATGGAATAGATTCTGCCAAAAAGTGTTTAATGACATTTTATGAAAATGTTACTAAAAAGCCTAAATTTATGGCTATTATAGTTGGCTATTATGGAGCAATTGTAAAAGATAAAGATACTAATATTTTTATAGTGCCTATTACATCTTTAAAACCATAAAAACGCGCAAAATGTACGAAAAAAGTTAAAAAAATCGTGCAAATTGTACGAAAATAACAAATAAATATGTACAAAGTGTTCAAAATATGATAATATTTATCTTAGAGGTGAATAACTAATGCATAGAAAATTTGAAGAAGAATTAAAAAAATGGAAAGAAGATTATAAAAAACCTTTAATGTTAATTGGGGCAAGACAAACTGGTAAAACTTTTATAATAGATGAATTTTGTAAAAATAATTTTAAAAATTATATATATATAAATCTAGATAAGGAAAATGATATAGTAAATATATTTGAAAAAACTATTGATCCAAAAAAAATTATTGAACAAATTGAAATAATTAAAAATATTATTATTAATCCTATTGATACGGTTATATTTCTTGATGAAATACAAGTAAGTGAAAGAGCTATATCATCATTAAAATATTTTTGTGAAAGTGATAAACCTTATAAAATTATATGTGCAGGATCTTTATTAGGCGTAAAAATTAATCGATTTAAATCTTCTTTTCCCGTTGGTAAAGTAACTATTAAAAATTTATATCCATTAGATTTTGAAGAATTTTTAATGGCTATAGGAGAAAATAAATTAATTGATGAAATAAAAAAACATTATAAAACTAATGAACCATTAATAAATAGTGTTCATGATAAAGCATTATTATTATATAAAAAATATTTAGTATTAGGAGGTATGCCTAGTATTATTAATGATTATATAAAAAATGATTTTAATATTGCACATGTTAATTTTGAATTACAAGAACAAATAATTAATTCATATCTTGCAGATATGAATAAATATACAGAAAATACAGAAGGGATAAAAAATAATCAAATATATATGGCTATTCCAAAAGAATTAGCAAGAATTAATAATATATTTAAATATAGTATAGTAGATAAAGATGCTAGAAAAATTAGATATGAAAGTAGTTTAGAATGGTTAATTGCTAGTAATATGATATTAAAATGTAATTTAGCGTTAAAAAATGAATCACCATTAAAAGCATATTCAGATACAGATAAATTTAAAATATATTTAAGTGATTCAGGATTATTAAGATCATTATCTAATTTAGATTATCGAGAAATAATGCTTGATAAAAATGAAATGTATAAAGGAGTACTTACAGAAAATTATATTGCTAATCATTTTTATCAAGAATTTAAAGAATTATTTTATTATAGTTTTGATAAATATGAGATTGATTTTTTAATAAAAATAGAGGGAGATATTATTCCTGTTGAAGTAAAAAGTGGAAGAAGAACTAATAGTAAAAGTTTAAATGAATATATAAAGAAATATAAACCTTTATATAGTATTAGAATATCTTCTAAAAATTTTGGATATGAAAATAAGATAAAATCTGTACCATTATATGCAGTATTTTGTATAAAAAATAGTTAGTTTTTTAAATTTCCTATTGATACTACATAGATGCCATCTTCTCTTACATAAGATAAGCTTGAACCTGTTAAAACCATTAAGAATGCTGGTTCACCACTTTTATTTAAATCAACTTTGTTTTTGAATTTTTTTAGAGTTTGAGCTGCTTCATCTATTTGTTTAGCTCCTAATTTAACTTCTATTGCGCCCCATTTATCATCAGCAGTTTTTAAAATAAAATCTACTTCAAAATCTTTATTATCGCGATAATAAAATATATTAGCGTCTATAGATTCAGCATATATTTTTAAATCTCGATAACATAAATTTTCAAATATAAAACCAGTAAAATTTAAATCATTTATTAAATCATTTTTATTTAAACCTAAAGAAGCAATGGCAATTGATGGATCAACTAGTTCTAATTTAGGACTAGTTCTTAATTGAATAGAAGATCTTAAGTTTAAATTTGTTGCAGGTACATACTCTAAAACAAATAATTTTTCTAAAGTAAGTAAATAGTCAGTTGCAGTTGGTTTAGATATTTCACTCTTAAATACATTTAAAGTATCATTAATAATTGTGTTCTTATTAACAGCTGTAGAAATATTTCTACTAATACTTTTAAGTAAAGACTCCATTTTTATTTTATCTCTTTTTACTCCATCAATAAATATTACTTCTTCATTAATTAAGCTTTCTACATAATCTCTAACAATTTTATATTTGTTATCATCTTTTATATTAAGGGATTCTGGCCATCCTCCTCTTATCATGACATTAATTATATCATCAAAATCTAATTTAGATACTCCAGATATATCTTTTTTATTAATAATATCTTCTAAAGATACTAAGCCATTTGAATCTCCTGATTCATATAAAGACATTGGACGCATTGTAAGTTTAGCAATTCTTCCTGTTCCACTATGCATAATTTTATTATTAATATCTAAAAATGAAGAAGAACCAGTAAGAATATATTGACCTTTTAAACCTGTTCTATCTACATCGGTTCTAATTGAATCCCATATGACGGGATACATTTGCCATTCATCTAATAATCTAGGTTTTTCACCTTCTAAAAATAATGATGGTTTGGTATTATTAATATTATCATATTGAATTTTATTATCAGGATCTTGCAGTTTTATTAAACTTTTTGCTATATTTTTAGCAGTAGTAGATTTTCCACACCATTTAGGTCCTTCAATTACAACAGCTCCCATATATTCTAATTTGTTTTTTAAAATTTTATCTATTATTCTTGGCATATATTCTTTCATATGAAATTTACCTCCACATCTTAATTATAAAATATTTTTTAATAATTAAATATTCATTTTACCATTTGTACTATTTTCACTTTACTATTTGTACCGTTTTTGTTTTACCATTTGTACTTTTTAAGCTATAAATTTTTATAATTTATGGCTAGTTTTTTTATGCGTTTAATGATATTATTAGTATGACATAATATGACGTAGACATAAAATGGCGTTATAAAAAGCAAATAAAATAAATAGAAATGGCTATACTAAGAAAGATGTAGTTATAGGTTTTAGGAAGGTGTCTTTATATATGGAAAAGAAAAGAATAATAAGAAATATAATATTAGTAGTAATAACAGCATTAATAGTAA
>CANQIN010000111.1 GCA_947623995.1 uncultured Bacilli bacterium
TTCAAAATTATTTCCATTTTATTTGCTTCAATTTTAGATATATCTAATATTCCATTAACAATCTCTAATAAATTATGGGAAGCATCTACAATATCATTAGCAAAACCTTTAGCTTCACTACCCAAATCTTTATTATCTAATAAACATTCACTAAAACCAACAATTGCATTTAATGGTGTTCTTATTTCATGTGACATATTTGATAAGAAATCAGTTTTTGCTCGATTAGCTTTTTCAGCTTGATCTTTAGCCATATTAAGTTGTTCAATTATCTTAACATCAGGATTTTCTATAGTATGATACATTACAAATGCTATAAAAATTAAAGCAGGATTAATTAAATAGTTTAAATGAGGGCTTAAAATTTGGGATATTAATACAATTGCACCTAATGTAACCAATAAATATATAGGGATATATTTTTTATTTATTATATTTTTATGATTAATAAAAATTGAAATTAATTGAATCATAAAACCAATACCAAATACTAGATATGTATAATAGATTGCTAATCCATCTGCGACTGCTCCTGAAGATGAAGATGTTACAATTACTGGAAGTATAACAATTAAAATAATATTTAAAAATGTTATATATTTTATTATTTTTTTTACTCTATTAATTATTTTTTCATTATTTATTGATACAAATATTGTATAAAAAGTCAAAATTGTTATCCACAATAATAAACTTATAAGATATACTTTATTGGCTACAATTACAAAAAATTCATTTAAATTCGTACACACTAATATTCCTAAAATAAGTCCACTTAAAGACATACATATATTAGTTATTAAAAACCATGCATATGTTTCATCTTCAACTTTTTTTAACCTTTTTTTTCTAAAGAAGATTATACTTATAGCAACAATTACCAAAAAGGCATAAACATTAATTACAATCAATCCCAAATTTCCTTGCATAACATCCCACTTCTATTCTTTATTTTTTTAACTTTAATTCCATATTTTTATTATCAATTATTTCAATATTTTCAATTGTTAAATTAGTTTCAATAACATTAACAGATATTTCCGAACCATTCAACCCTTCTTCAATTAAAAATTTAGTATTAACTTTACCATTAGCAGTTAAAGGTAAAGATTCTCTAATTCTAAATTTAGTTGGAATTTGTCTAGATGTCATATCACGATTACCAATTATTTGTTCATAGACTATTTCTTTTACTAAATCTTTATAACTACCATTATAATTATCCTTTATAACTATATGTGCTATTGGCATTATTCCATGTTTATCTTCATCATAATATTCAACTATTCTGATATCCCTAATATTTTCATTATTCATAATTTCTTTTTCAACTTCATATGGTTTATATTTATATCCATCATATCTAACAAATGAACGATCTTTACGAGCATTATGATAAAAAATTCCATCTCTATCCATTTCAACAATATCTCTAGTTCTAATATATGATTTTCCATCCATTTCATAATGAGGAACAATTTCTTCATCATATAGCATACCATTTGTAACAGCATCGCTACTAACAACTAATTCACCTTGAAGCCTATCTTTATTATCTTCAAATTTTAATGGTACTAATTTATCTTCAACATTTGGATCAACTATCGTATAAATTGTATTAGTCATTGGAATTCCTATTGAGCCAAAATTATTATATGACTTTTGAGCATAAGAACCACAGCCACAGTATTCACTCATACCATGTCCCTTTTCAACTTCGGCAACGCTACCATGTTGCTTTAACCATTTGCATATATTTTCTTCATCTTTTGGACTCATTGAATCTCCACCATATATAATTTTTTGGATACATGATAAGTCTTCATTTTCTAAATATTTATATTTTGGCAAAGAAGCAAACCAAGATGGAACACCCATTATGACATTAGGATGATGTTTTTTTAACAAATAACCAAATTCACTAATATCAAACTCTGGAATATATATATTATTACTGCCACTTATTAAGTTAAGCAAGTGATTATCAAAAACTCCAAAAGGAGCAAAAAATGGCAAGATATTTAATACTTTACTACCAACTGGAAAAGAAATGTTTGATTTTTCTAATTGTTCTAAAGTAGAAATAGCATTTTTATTAGTTATAGTAATCGGTTTTGGTCGATTTCCACTTGTTCCTGAAGTATGTCCAATATAAGTAATTGTATCAGGATTTATATCTTTTGAATATTTTATTCTTTCACATTCATTTACTAAATCTTTATATTTTAAAATTTCTAATTTAGAATTTTTAATTGCTTCATCTAATACCTTTTCTTCATTTTTCATTTCTTTTAGTTTTTCTAAAATAATTTGATAAGTTTTTTTCTTATTTTGGATATTATTTGAAATTTTTTTGTTTCTTAAATTATTATAATTAATAACATCATCTAGGTAATCTAATTTACCATTTAAATTCATTGAGTCACTAGGACTTACTAAAATTACTTTATTAATTCCTAAATCTTTTAATGAATCTTCTATAGGTTTTAACATTCCTAAATAACATTTATCTAAAGATACAATATATTTAGCTTTTTCTCTTTTAATTATTTCTAATATTTTTTTAGCATTAGCTAAAATATCAGGACTATCAGGTCTTGGATCAACAAAATCTGATGAAGCACCAATGGAAATAGCACCTTGCCAAATTCTAGAAGTTTCAGGTAAATTAGGCATTAAATAAATTATATTGTCTCCTTTTTTTACACCAATTTCACTTAAAATTGTTGCTGCTATCTCACTATCTTCAAAATATTCCTCATATGTTTTATTTAAACCATAATATGTTTCAGCAATACGTTGCATTCGATCCATATTTTTTTGTTTTAAATATTCAGTAATATTTGTTTTAGGATCAATCGTATTTATAGGAAGTCGATCATAAAATTTCATCCATGGCTGATCAATGTGTGGATACCCCGTTTTTATTCCATCTTCAATTATTCTCATGTTTTTTATTCCTCCTATTTTCTATAAATAGAATAACATAAAATAATTAATACTTCAATTTTATTGACAAAAATTTACTTATTTTCTAAATTTTAAACAAGCAAATATACCAATTCCTAATACTGCTACAGAACCACCAATAATTAAAGGCATTAACGGAACACTCGCTTTATTTTCATTAGATTCATTAATATTATTTTTGGCTTCTTCATTATTCTGTTCAATTTCTTGTTCTTTATCTGTTGTAGTTTCTTCTTGTTCTTCTTTATTTTGATTGTCAGCTTCAATAGTTAATCCTTCATTATTATCAATAGTATTTATTTCTTCATTACTTGATGAATTATTTTGTTCAACATAATCAGTTTTAATCTCAAAGTTTAATTCTTTATTAGAATTTTCTTTCTCTTCTGAATCTTCATTTACTTGTTCATTTTGAACAACTTCTCTAGTCTGTATTTCCGTTTTTAGCCAATCAATTTTAGCAGTTGTTGTACCTATATTTCCAACTTCATCTTGATATTTAAAAGTAAATTCACCATTCTCCGTAAATAAATGAGTATCTAATCCATCATTATTTAAAATTGTAATTGCTTCATCACTTTTTAAAATAGCTTTTACAACTTCACTATTTTCTACTTTTTCATAATCAACATTAGCATTTACTGTTTTATCTATCCAATCAACTTTAGCAATTGTTGTTCCGCTATTGCCATAATCATCAACATAATTAAAGGTAAATTCGCCATTTTCCTTAAATGTGTAAGTATTATTACCATTATTATTAGTTATGGTAATGTTTTTAGATGGATTTACAAGAGTAGCTGTAACATCTTTATTAGTTAAATATGAATGATTATAATTAATACT
>CANQIN010000112.1 GCA_947623995.1 uncultured Bacilli bacterium
TCTTTTTATAGCTCTACCCACACTATTATTCATATATGGTTGTAATAAAAAGATTATACCTGTATTTTTTAATGTTGATAACCATGAATTTGCCGTCTTGTCGTCAACTCCAATTTCTCTAGCAATTGAAGAAGCAATGAATTCTTGACCAGTTCTTGCGGCTAATGAAGATACAAATTTAATAAATTTGTTTTCATCTTTAATGTTTATTGATTTTCTTATATCTTTTTCAATAAAAGTTCTAAAATAATCACTATAATATTGTTCTATATCTTTATTTGTTGTATATAATTCTGGATAAGATCCCATATATATTTTTTTATAAAGTTCAATAGTAGATTTGTATTCAGTTTTTTCTCTTTTTCTTATATTATCAATATTTGGTATAAATAAATTACTTTCTTTTTTTTCTATTTCTCTTTCTGACAATCCATATAAATCTAATATCCCAACTCTACCAGCAAGAGATTCAGATATTTCTTCCATTGTTTCAAATATTTGACTTCCTGTTAAAAAATATAAAGTTTCGGTGTGTTCTTTTTCACCAAAAGTTATTTTTTCATTGTCATTATCTACTATCATTTTAATATATGATAATAATTCTGGGGCACGTTGAAATTCATCAATTATAAGTGGTGTTTCATAAGTTCTTAAAAACAATTCAGGATCTTCTTGAGCTTGATTTCTAAGAATTAAATTATCTAACGTCACTTTATTGATTTTTTTGCCTATCTTTCTTGAAATGAAATTTAATAAGGTACTTTTGCCAACTTGTCTAGGACCTGTTATCATAATAACTTGATAGTTATCAATCATAGAAATTAATTTTTCTTCCATAGTTCTTGAAATATATTTCATGTTATCACCCAATATAATAGTATCAAAATTATAGCAAAAAGTCAAACATTTTCGGAATTGAACTCCGAAAATGTATAAAAAATAAGCAATTATTTTTCCCAAAATGTAAAATAAAAATTGCTTTTTTTGTAAAATTGTAATATAATGAATTTATACGAGGAGGGATAAAATGAGCTATTTACCAAGAATTGTAGATAAAGAAATAGATGAACTTATGGAAATTATGGGTGCTGTTCTTATTGAAGGATGTAAATGGTGTGGCAAATCTACTACTGGTTTTCATCATGCAAAAAGTATAATTGAATTTCAAAATCCGGATTCAAAACAAGAATATGATGAAATTAAAAATACAAAACCATCTTTGTTTTTGAATGGTGAAAAGCCAAGAATGTTTGATGAATGGCAAATGTATCCTGTTGTATGGGATTCAATTAGAACAGATGTTGATCATTCAGGTAAAAAAGGGGAGTATATTCTTACAGGTTCTGCTAAGCCAAGTGAGGGTGAGATAATGCACACTGGAACTGGTAGAATATCAAGAGTATTAATGAGACCAATGAGTTTATATGAATCAGGTGAATCTACTGGTGAAGTGACATTTAGTGATATCTTAGATGGTAAAGAAATTTCTGGAGTTTCTAAATTATCATTAGAAGATTTAGCAAGTATCACTGTTAGAGGAGGATGGCCTGCATCAATTCTAGTTAAAAGTGATGCAAAGTATAGATTTGCTAAAGAATATGTTAAAGCTATTGTTCATGAAGAAGTTAAAAAAGTAGATGGAGTAGAAAGAAATCCTGAAAAAATGTTGAATGTTTTAAGAAGTCTTGCCAGAAATATTTCCGCTCCTGTTGCCAATTCAACTATTGAAAGTGATGTAAAAAATAATTTTGATAATGATATTTCTAGACCAACCTTAACTGATTATTTGAATACATTAGAAAAATTATTTGTTATAGAAAATGTAAATGCTACAAATTTGAATTTTAGAAGTAAATATGCTTTACGTACAAAACCAAAAAAATATTTTGTTGATCCGTCTATTGCAACAGCAATACTTGAAATGAATCCCAAAAATTTAATTCAGGATTTAAATACATTTGGATTTTTATTTGAATCCCTTTGCATAAGAGATTTAAAAATATATACTCAAAGCTATGGTGGTGATATTACTTTTTATCGTGACGAAAAAGATTTTGAAGTGGATGCCATCCTTAGAACTAGCAGTGGAAAATGGGGTGCTATTGAAATGAAACTTGGTGCTGGATATATTGATGAAGCTGCTAATAATCTTTTAAAATTTAAAGAACGTGTTGATATTAAAAAATGTGGAGAACCAGCATTTTTAATGGTATTAACTGGCACTAAATATTCTTATAAACGAGAAGATAATGTATATGTAGTATCTATTGGGACATTAAAAGATTAATACTAACTCCCTTTTTTATGTTTTTGCCTAAACCAAAATAATTATTTAACATACACTAAGTTAGAAAGGAATGACGAGTATGTTAAAAAATAATGCTAGTGAAAGAGATACAATGCAAATTGATTATAGTCAAACTAGTCAAGTAAGTTATGGTGATGGATGTGGTTGTGGATGTAATAAAGGTATGGGAATGAATATGAATCCATGCCCAATGCCATCTTGTCCACCATCACAAACTTGTTGCTGTCCACCTATAACTGAATGCCCACAAAATCAAGTATGTCATCGAGTTATTAACTATGAAGTACCACATTTAATGCCAATGAACACTACAGTTGTAAATCATCACATTTATAACCATACTTATACACCAATTTATTCTTATAATGAAGTAGATGAAGTTGAAAATATTTATAATCGTTGTGGATGCAAATAAGAATTCTCCAGAAATATCTGGAGTTTTTTAATGGAGCCAATAAAATGATATTGTATTTTTAATGGTTTTTAGGTATAATGTCTATTAGAAAATAGGTGGCACGAATGAGGAAAATTTTGGCAAGTATTGATTTAGGCAGTGATACTTTAAAATTAATTGTTGGTGAATATTTTAAAGGCAAAATAAATATTTTGGCTGTTGCCACTGTGCCATCAAAAGGAATTAATTCTGGTTTTGTAACTAATCCTAATGAATTAAGTGGAAGATTAAGAGAATTATTAAAAAAAGGGGAAGAATTAATTGGTTTACCAATAACTAAAGTAATAGTAACAATTCCTTCTAATGATGTTAAATTTCATATGAATGAAGGATATACCACAATTGAAGAAGAAATTGGTATGGTAAGGTCTGTTGATATCATCAGGTCCATGCAAGCATCAGCTTATAATCAAGTTGAAGATGATGAAGAAATTGCCACTATTATGCCTATTCATTTTAAAGTGGATGGTGAAAATGTTTTAAATCCTATTGGTAAACAAGGTAAAAAGTGTAGTGTTAAAACTATTTTTACAACAGTTCCGAAAAAAAATATTATTCCAATTGTTAAATGTTTAAATAAAATTGGCATCGAAGTAATAGATACAACTTTTAATGCTATTGGTGATTACTTTGAATTTGAAAATAATGAAATGAAAACAGAGGTAGGGGCAATTATTAATTTAGGACATATGACAACTACTGTTTCAATTTTTAATAAAGGAATTCTTACTAATACAACAACTATTCAAATGGGAGCAATTGATATTGAAAAAGATATTGCTTATATGTTTAAAGTCCCTAAAAAAGAAGCTAAAGACATCAGACTTAATCTCTCTTTAGCGCATAAAAGAAATGTTAGTAATTTAAATAAGAAAGAATATACCAACAAAGATGGTGAAAAAATAATAGTTAATGAGTATGAAGCTACAGAAATAGCCTCTTCAAGAATTGAAGAAATATTAAAATTAGCAAAAAAAGAAATAAATCACTTAACAAAAAAAGAAATTCATTATATAATAATCACAGGTGGAATAAGCGAGATGGCTAACTT
>CANQIN010000113.1 GCA_947623995.1 uncultured Bacilli bacterium
TGTATAATTTTAGTAGGTGATATCCTTGACAAATTTACTTGTTAAAAATATTTTAAAAACTTTAGAAAAAAATGGTTTTGAAGCATATTTAGTTGGTGGAGCAGTAAGAGATTATTTACTTAATCGCAAAACTAATGATTTTGATATAGCTACTAATGCCCTACCAAGTGATTTAGTAAAAATATTTGGTTCTCCTTTAAAACAAATTGAGTATGGTTCATATAACTTACAACAAAAAGGATTAAATATTGATATCACAACTTATCGGGTAGAACATAATTATAATAATCGTCATCCTAAAATATCTTATAGTCAAAATTTACTTATTGATGCCAAAAGAAGAGACTTTACCATTAATGCTATTTATCTTAGTAAAAATAATAGTAAGATTGATCCATATAATGGTATAGAAGACATAAAAAAGAAAAAGATTGTTTGTATTGGTAATCCTTTAGAAAAATTAGTAGAAGACCCTTTAAGAATATTAAGAACTATTAGATTTGCTAGTGTTTTAAATTTTAAGATTGATGAAGATTTAAGTAAAGCTATTTTTCTAAAAAAAGAAGAAGTCTTAACTTTAAGTAAAGAGCGAATTAAAAAAGAATTAGATGCTATCTTTTTAGCTAATGGTTTTGCCTTATTAAAACATTATGAATTAGATAAATTATTAGATTTGAATTTTGATAATTTAGTTTATGTTTCAGATTTAGCAGGTTTATGGGCTCAAGTAAAAACAAGTACTAATTATCCTTTAGAAAAAGAAGTAAAAAATAATATAAAAATTATTACCAATATTATAAATTGTGGTACAATAAATGCGTACGACATTTATGAAAATGGTTTATATTTAATTTATGTTTGCAGTTCAATTTTAAAAATAAGTAAAAAAGAAATTGATAATATGTATCATAAAATGCCAATTAAATCTTCTAAAGATTTAAAAATTAATGGTAAAATGGTTCATCAAATAACTAATTGTGAAGAAAAAGAAATTAAGAATATTTTAAAAGAAGTCACTGAATTAATATTAAATAATAAATTAAAAAATAATCGTAAACAAATTATTAAATATTTAGAAAGAAGGAAATTCTATGCCAATACTAGAGATCTTAAGTGAAAAACGTTTTTCAGTTTCCAGTCATTTGATTAAAGTGGCTATTTCTCTAAATCTTTCTTTAAATGAATTTTTATTATTAATGTATTTTGAAGACGCAACTGATAAAACTTTTGATGTTGCTAAAATTACGACTATTTTATCTTTAGATGAAAAAAGTATCTTAAGTGCTTTTAATAAATTATTAAACTTAAATTTAATTAAAATGGAAACTAGTAAAGATAATTCTAATCGTCATTGTGAAATTATTAGTTTAGTGCCTATGTATAAATCTTTAGTAGAACAAAAAAATGATGAAGAAAAAAAGAAAACTAAAGAAAATATATTTGAAGTTTTAGAAAAAGAATTAGGTAGAAGTATTAGTCCAATGGAATATGAAATAATTAATGCTTGGTTAGAAAAAGGAACTAGTGAAGAAATGATTTTAGGGGCTGTTAAAGAAGCCGTTTATAATGGAGTAAGTAGTTTAAGATATATTGAAAAGATAATTTATGAATGGAATAAAAAAGGTTATAAAAATATGGTTGATGTTAAGAAAGGATTAGAAAGTCGAACTAAGAAAAGTGATCAAGTATTGTTCGATTATAATTGGTTAGATGAAGAATAAAGTAGAAGCTATTTTAAATTATTTAGATTTATTATACGATAATCCTAAGTGTGAACTAGATTATAATAAGGATTACGAACTATTAATGGCAACAGTTTTATCTGCTCAATGTACGGATAAAAGAGTTAATATGGTTACTAAAGAGTTATGGAAAAGTTATGATATTTATTCACTTAGTAAAGCTAAAAATAAAGATATTGAAAAAATTATTAGACCAGTAGGAAGTTTTACTAAAAAAGCTAGTTATTTAATTGAAATAGCTAGAAGTTTAGTTCTTAATTATAATGGAGAGGTGCCAAATAACAGGGAATATTTAGAAAGTTTGCCAGGTGTGGGCAGAAAAACTTGTAATGTTGTTTTAGCTAACCTATATGATGTTCCTGCTATTGCGGTAGATACGCATGTTAAAAGAGTAAGTACGAGACTTGGACTAGCATATTCTAATGATGATGTTTTAACTATTGAGAAAAAATTAATGAAAAAAATTCCTAAAGAACGTTGGAGTAAATTTCATCATCAAATGGTTTTATTTGGCCGTTATAAATGTATGGCTAAGAAACCTTTATGTGAAGATTGCAAATTAAAAGAATATTGTAAATATTATAGGAGTATAACAAAATGATTTGGAATCCTTGGCATGGTTGTCATAAAAAAAGTGCAGGTTGCTTAAATTGCTATATGTTTAGAAGAGATAGTTTGTATGATAAAGATAGCAATATTGTTAGTAAAACTAAAGATTTTGATTTAGCAATTAGAAAAAATAAAAAAGGGGAATATAAAATACCTAGTAATGAAATTGTTTATACTTGTATGACTTCGGACTTTTTTATTCCGGAAGCTGATTTGTGGCGTGATTTAATTTGGCAAATGATTAAAGAAAGAAGTGACGTAACTTTTTATATCATTACTAAAAGAATTGAAAGAATGAGTAAGTGTTTACCAAGTGATTGGCAAGATGGCTATGACAATGTTGTTATATGTGCGACTGTAGAAAATGAGGAAATGGCAAATGAAAGGTTACCAATATTACTTAATTTACCAATCAAACACCGGGAAGTAATAATGGAACCAATGTTAAGTAAGATTGATATTAAAAAGTTTTTGCTAACTGGTTTAATTGAAAAAGTTACTTGTGGGGGTGAATCAGGAGAGAATGCAAGAGAGTGTCATTATGAATGGATTTTAAAAGTAAGAGAAGATTGTTTAAATAATAAAGTATCTTTTTATTTTAAACAAACAGGGGCTAATTTTATTAAAGATCATAAAAGATATAAAATAGCTAGAAGTAAACAATTAATTCAAGCAAATAAAGCAAATATTAATTTAGAATTTTAGGTGATGTTTATGGAAAAGTATCAAGAAATAGAGAGAAGTATAATTAAAAAATATCGTAAAGATATTTGGACTAAAGTTATTAAAGCGATTAAAGATTATGAATTAATAAAAGACAATGACCATATTATGGCTTGTATAAGTGGGGGAAAAGATTCTTTTTTAATGGCGAAGTGTCTTCAAGAATTAAAAAAACATGGCAAGATTAATTTTGAAGTTTCTTTTGTGGTTATGAATCCTGGTTATAATGAAGAAAATCTAAAATTAATTAAAGATAATGCTAAGATTTTAAATGTTCCTATTGAAATTTTTAATACCGATATTTTTGATGTTGCTTATAACGTTCCTTCAAAAAGTCCTTGTTATTTGTGTGCAAGAATGAGAAGAGGACATTTATATAATAAAGCCCAAGAATTAGGCTGTAATAAAATTGCTTTAGGTCATCATTTTGATGATGTTATTGAAACAACTTTACTTTCCATGTTTTATGGTTCAGAAGTTAAAACGATGATGCCTAAATTGCATAGTGATAATTTTAAGGGGTTAGAACTTATTAGACCATTATATTTAGTTAAAGAAGCATCTATTATTAGCTGGGCAAATTATAATGAATTAAAATTTTTAAATTGTGCATGTCGTTTTACCGAAAAATCTGCAATTAATGAAAGTAATAGTAAAAGATTAGAAATGAAAATATTAATTAATAATTTAAGAAAAATGAATCCTGATATCGATTATAATATTTTTAAA
>CANQIN010000114.1 GCA_947623995.1 uncultured Bacilli bacterium
TTACCATTAGCATTTTCTTTATCTATAACAAGTTTAATAGTATCACAAACACTACCCATAGCTACAATTACACATTCAGCATCACTAGCCCCATAATAAGTAAATGGTTCATAAGAAGTATTACATAGATTATTTATTTGATGCATATACCCAGCAACAATATCAGGTATTTGATTATATAAAGGATTTCTCGCTTCAATAGTTTGAAAATAAATATCTTCATTTAAAGCCATACCATACTCTACTTTACTACCAACATTTAAACTACGAGCTTTAAATTCTTTTAATTTATCTTGGTCAAGCATTTCTAAAACAGCCTTTTCATCAATAGTGTTAATAACATTAATTTCATGACTAGTACGAAAACCATCAAAAAAATGTAAGAAAGGAAGTGAGCCTTTAATAGCTGATAGATGGGCAACTATAGCCATATGATAAGCTTCTTCGACATTAGAACTAGATAACATGCAAAAACCAGTTTGCCGTACTGCATAAATATCGGAATGGTCGCCAAAAATAGATAAGGCATTAGTAGCCACAGTTCTCGATGCCACATGAATAACTCCGGGTAAAGCTTCACCAGCAATTTTATACATATTTGGAATCATTAATAATAAACCTTGACTAGCCGTAAATGTTGAAGCAAGACTTCCTGATAAAAGAGCCCCATGAAAAGCCCCTGCTGCTCCAGCTTCTGATTGCATTTCAACAACTTTAACTTGGTCATGAAATAAATTTTCTTTTTTTAAAGACGCTAAATGATCAACATTACTAGCCATTGGACTAGATGGCGTTATTGGATATATACAAGATATCTCACTAAATAAATAAGCCACCTCACTACAAGCCGTATTACCATCAACAATTTTACGCATAATATTATCACATCCTCTAATAATTATTTTAACATAATATCAGCAAAAAAGATAACATTTAGGCCCACAAATAATTCTTGCATTTCAAAAAATATTATGCTATGATGTATACAGATGAAGGAAACTTCATACAATAAAAAAAGGATACATCTTGAAATTTTGCAGATGTTATCCCTTGAAGTGGAATAAAGCATCCGATAATTCAACTTACGTTGAAATCAGATGCTTTTTGATTAATTAGAAACTAATCTGAAGATTAATACAAAAAGTAATAAAATTACTGTATATAACATCATTATATACCAAAAAAATTCTTTTCTAGTCATATTAATCACCCTCTTTCATTTTTAAATTTTTAAAAATAAAATAAGGGAGCATCTGATTTATTTCTTGAATGTATCCGATATCATTATAGCAAACTATATAATTCATGTCAACATTTTAGCCCACAAATAATTCTTGCATTTCAAAAAATATTATGTTATGATGTATACAGATGAAGGAAACTTCATACAATAAAAAAAGGATACATTTGGAAATAATTCAGATGTTTCCCATTTGGGATTGAAAAACATCCGAAATCAACAAATGTTGAAATCAGATGTTTTTATTTTTACTTTAGTATTAAAATAAAGATTAATACAAATAATACTAGAATTATTATATATAATAATGATATATAAAATAAAAATTCTTTTTTAGTCATATTAATCACCCTCTTTCATTTTTAATATTAAAAATAAATTTGGGAACATCTGATTTTTATTTCTTAATGCATCCAATATCATCATAACAAACTATATAATTTACGTCAACATTTTAGCCTACAAATAATTCTTGAATTTTAATAATTATTATGTTATGATGTATACAGATGAAGGAAATTTCATACAATAAAAAAAGGATATATCTAATTATTCGTGGAATTGGATACTTTCCTAAAAAGTTTTTTAATTTTAGAAAAAGCCCTTTAACACAAATGAATGAAAAGTGCTTTTTCTTTTTATTTTTAGTTGCTTTATTTAATAATTAACATAAATATTAATATAAATACTAATATAAATAGAAATTTAATTATACAATAAAAAGCATGTTCTCTTTTTGTCATATAATTTCCTCCTCCCATAATAATTTAATTATCGTGGTTGGAAAGCACCTAACACTAAATTAGATATATCGTTATTATTAAACAAACTATATAATTCACATCAACATTTTAGCCCACAAATAATTCTTGCATTTTAATAATTATTATGCTATGATGTATGCAGTTGAAGGAAACTTCATACAATAAAAAAGGATACATCTTGAAATTGTTCAGATGTTATTCCATATATTTTTGGATAAAGCATCCGAGATCAACAAATGTTGAAATCAGATGCTTTTATTTTTTAATTCAAAATTAGTAAAGTAAAGAGAAAACATTTAAATTCATGTTTTCTCCTTATATTTGCTTTCTTAATGTGCTATTAATAGCAATAAAACAACATCTAAGTTTCTTAAATAATTTTCTAATTTTCTATTCGTCCCCAATCAATCTTTCCTCGATTATTTTTTTCTAAAAATTCATTAGTTTTAGAAAAAGGTTTACTGCCAAAAAAACCATATCTAGCCGAAAAAGGAGATGGATGTGGACTTGTTAAAACTAAATGTTTAGGATTAGTTATATATTTAGCTTTTTCTTTAGCAAAATTACCCCATAAAATAAACACAATTGGTTCTTCTTTTTCATTTAAAATTTTAATAATATAATCAGTTAATCTTTCCCAACCAAGATTACGATGAGATGCTGGACTATCTTTTACAACAGTTAAAACCGTATTTAAAAGTAAAACCCCTTCTTTAGCCCATCCTGTTAAATCTCCATCATTTCTAATTGGTATTTTTAAATCATCATATAATTCTTTATAAATATTTTGAAGAGATGGTGGAACTTTAATTCCTTTTTGAACTGAAAAAGATAGACCATGAGCTTCTCCAACACCATGATAAGGATCTTGTCCTACTATTACAACTTTAACATTACTATAAGGTGTTAATTTTAAAGCATTAAAAACATAATTCTTAGGTGGAAAAATAGTTTTAATTTGATACTCTTTATCTACAACACTCATAAATTTCTTAAAACCATCACTATTCCATATAATACTTAACTTTTCATCCCAATCATTACCGATCATAAAAACCTCCTACTTATGATACGTTTCATTATTATTTATTTTAAACGAACGATAAATTTGCTCTAATAAAAGACCTCTAAATAAACCATGTGGATAAGTTAATTTAGAAAAAGATATTTTTAAATTACAAGCATTTTTAATATCTTCATGAAGTCCTAAACTACTACCTATAATAAAAGTTAAACATGGATATTTAATAAAAGTTTCATCGATCTTTTTAGCAAATTCTCTACTATCTAAACTTTTTCCTTCAATACAAAGAGCAACACGAAACTCATTATTTTTAAAATGTTTTTTTAAAGAATCTCGTTCACTTTCTAAAGAATTTTCATCTTTAA
Source organism: uncultured Bacilli bacterium (assembly GCA_947623995.1). Taxonomy (GTDB): domain Bacteria; phylum Bacillota_I; class Bacilli_A; order RF39; family UBA660; genus Ventrenecus. The sequence continues at coordinate 3,394 of CANQIN010000114.1, forward strand.
CTTCAATAATTTCTAAATCATGATATTTTCTAATTCTTTTATGATAATCATCTATTAATTCTTTTAAATAATTTTCTTTTATTTTACCCACGCACAATACTCTTATCATCACATACTCCTGTTACTTCATCAGCTTTAGCACACATCACATTTTTAAAATCTATTTCATATTCTTTAAAGGTTTCAAATAAAGTTTCTAAAGCTAATTGTTCAGTATTATTTTCTT
>CANQIN010000115.1 GCA_947623995.1 uncultured Bacilli bacterium
TAAAATGACTATAAATATTCACTATAGTCATTTTTTTCTTGAGCTTTAATAATAACTTCATTTTTAATTGCTTCATTAATTAAAGATTCATAATCAAAGTTTTGTTCATATTCTAAACATTTATCTAACGTTGGATAAATAACGGGATGCTCTGGTACAAAAATAGTACAACAATCTTGATATGGCAAAATACTTGTTTCATAAGTTTTGATTTTTTTAGCAATATCAATAATTTCTAATTTATCAAAACACGCAACGGGTCTTATAACCGGCATTTTAACAACTTCATTAATAACACTCATACTATCTAAGGTTTGACTTGCTACTTGACCAATACTTTCACCATTAATAATAATTTTACAATGATTTTTATGAGCAAGCCGCTCACTTATTCGATACATCATTCTTCGCATAATTGTTATCATATATTCACTTGGAACTTCTTTATAAATAGTTTCTTGCAAATTAGTAAAAGGAATTACATGAATTTTAATATGACCCTGATATTCACCAATAATATTTGCTAAAGTAATTACTTTATTTTTAGCTTCAACACTCGTATGAGGTGGACTATCAAAATAAATACATTCTAATTTAACTCCCCTTTTCATTGCTAAAAAACCAGCAACAGGACTATCAATTCCCCCTGATAACATTAACATGCCTTTACCTAAAGTACTAGTTGGATATCCTCCTAATCCTTTAATAGTCTCAAAATAAATATAAGCATTGGTCTTTCTTATTTCAACATTTATTAAAACTTCCGGATTATTAACATCAACTTTAACATCATGAATATTTTTTAAAACAACTCCTCCTAATTTTTGATTAACTTCTGGACTTGTTAAAAAATAATTTTTATCACTTCTTTTAGTATTAATCTTAAATGTTTTAAATTCTTTATTTTTTAATAATTCAATTAAACTATCCGTTATTAATTCCATACTATTATTTTCAAGTTCATAACCAATAGCTATTTCATGAATCCCAAAAACTTTTTGTAATTTTTCTTTAACATTTAAAAAATTATCTTCACTAGTTTTAACATACATTCTTCCTTTATCAAAAATAACATTAACTGAAATATCTTTTAAACTATTTAAAATATTATTTTGTAAAGTCTTTAAAAATAAGCCAATATTGGCTTTTTTAGTATTTAATTCTCCATATTTAATTAAAAATAATTTTTCCAAAGTAATCACTTCCTTTTGTTTTCACTTATTAATTCCATTGGTACGGATAATTGTTTAATCCTCTCCATAATTCTTCTAGATTTTAATTTATCATCTACACTTCCACTTGCTTTAAAATGACTTTCTAATTCTTCTAAAGATAAATTAGAAGTAAAAAAAGTCGTTCTATTTTTATTCATTCTCGTTTGTAAAATAGTTCCTAAAACTTCATCTCTTCCCCAATCACTTACTTTTTCAGCTCCTATATCATCAATACATAAAATATCAACATTTTCATATAATTTAATTTTTTCTTCATATAAATTCCAATCATCTTTTAAAGTTCTAAGTAATTCTGGAAAATAAACAATTTCACATCTAACTTGTTTTTGATAGGCTAATTCATTTAATAAAGCACTGATTAAAAAAGTTTTACCACAACCAAAATTACCATATAAATATAAACCTTTTTGACTTTCTTTAAAATTAAATTTCTCAAAAAATTCATCTAACCATTTAATAACTTTAGCCCTTTTTTTATCAGAAAAATCAATATCTTTCATTCTTGCTAAATTATTCTCTTCTAATTTTTGCTTTTTTTCTAATTCTTCTTCATAACGTATTTTTAAATATTTACAAGGCAAATAAGTAAAATAGACTTGATTATTTTCTTTTTGTGGCAATTTAACATGACCATTATAAGCATTTTGACAATGAGATAATCCTTTACAATTATGACAATTATCTAATTCTTTAACACAATCTTCTAATTTAGAAGTTAATTTAATCGCTTCATTTTTACTTAATTTAAATTTTTTAACTAATTTAACAAAAGTTGGATTTTCACAAGATTTATTAAAATTATCTTCTAATTGTTTAATATTTTCTTTAACTGTTAATTTCATGATACCCTCCTAATAATATTTTTCTAAGATACTTTTTAAATCTTCTTCTTCTTCTTTACTCATTTGTTCTTTACTAATTGTTTCATTAAACCAAACTGGCATTATTGGATTGGCTTTTTCTTTATCATTATTTAATTTTTTAGTATATTTTTTATGTTCTTTTTCAGCAACTTCCATGGCTTCAGATGCCGTTTTAATACCAAGTCGTTTCCATTGTCCCGCGATAGTTTCAATAAATGATTGATTTAGTTTGTTATTATTTTTCTTTAAAACATAATCTATTAAAACATTAGTAACCGCAGGAGTAAGTCCTACATCTATTAACAATTCTTCTAAAACTCTTAAATCTCTATTTGTAGGATTAGAACCTTTATATTTACTAACTAAAAAATCATAAGGACTAGTATTTTCAAATACTTCAATAATTTTACCCCGTCTAGATGTATCACCACTAGGATTTTTTAAATATGATGGTTGGGTTCGATAAATTAAAGTTGGTAATTTACCTTGATGATTATATTGATAATATTTTCTTGTTTCAAGTCTTAAGGAATCTTTATCAATAAAACCTTTTTCATTTAAAGTCATTCTTAATATTTCAACCATTTTTAAAGTATCAATATCATATATTAAAGCTAATTGATTAATTAATTCTCTAACCTTTTTATTAAAAGCTTTTTCATTTACTAACCCTTTAGGTAATGAAGAAATTAATAAATCAAAATCAACTTGGTCTTGCATATTTAAAGGAAGAGTTGTTCTCCCAATAGCTTCAAAAGGTAAAAACTCCGAACTAGATGTATATACTTCATCAAATTTAGCTGTTATCTCCTCAAAATCTTTTAAATCAAATTTCATAATTTGATATTCTTTTTTTAATAAATCATATTCATAAGAACCAATATTATTGTATAAAACGACACTAAAAATGGGATTAGCAAAAAACTCTTTAGCATTCAAAGGACTATATAATTCATAAACATAATTATTAGGTTCGCCTTTTTCAAAATAGGTTCTAATTAAACCTACTCCCTCTAAAGTAATCCGAGCCTTTTTAATATCTTCTAAACTAGTTTTTAAAATCGTCATTAAATGATGATGAGTATATTCCATACTAACAATATTAAAACGTTCTAAATCTCGCCATAAAGTAAGATAAAGACTTACCGCAATACTACCAATGATGGGTTCATATAAATTAACTAAATTTTTACGATCTAATTCACTTAAAGTTGTTTTATTAATAACCATATATTTATCAGCTGGCAAAAAAGTAATATTCATATAAACCCCACCTTTCATTATTTTGTATTATATAAAATTTTTAATTATTAAACAAGATTAATGTATCACATAAGGA
>CANQIN010000116.1 GCA_947623995.1 uncultured Bacilli bacterium
TTTCTCGCTTCAAATATATAATACCATATTTTTATTTATTTGTGTTTTTTTTATTATTCATGGCTGAGTAGTAACCAATTTCTAGCTTTTTAATTAATCTTTTTACTTCATCAGAATTATCATCTTTAACAATTTCATATTCATATTTTAAACAACTAATACAATACTTAAACATTATCTCATAAAATAAATCATCTTCTTCACTAAAAAATCTTTTTTGCTCTTTATAATAACGCATAGCTCTTACAAATAACTCACTATTAACATATTTATCTAAATTATTTAATTTTTTCATTTTTTTATCAAGAAATTTTTCTTTTTTTATTTGTTCTTTATTTTTAAGTTCTTCATTACTTAATAAATTATTTAATAAACATTTTATAAATTCATATTTTTTAATTTCTTTTTTATCTAAATAATTTTGATAAAATTTAGTTTCTAATATTTGTAAAGCTTTTAAATAATCACCATATTGCATAGCTAATTCAAATATTTGATTTGGTTTTTGATTTTGATATATATCTAATGAACAAGAAAAATCTTCTACTGAATTACCATTAAGAAGTTCTTTAGTATTAATTATTTCTAAAATATAATATTCAAAATTATCTAACTCAGGTTTAGCTAAAACTTTTTTTAATATTAATATATCTTCACTAGTTAAACCATTTTCTAAAATATTATTAACAATAATATTGATATTAGCAGAATTATAACGATTTAATTCATATATTTGTTTTAATAATGTTTTAATAATTTTCTTATCAAAATCATTTGAATAATCTTCATCTTTAACAGTTAAATAAGCTTCGAGATAATCTTTATTCTTTAAAGCTTCATAAAAGTGTTTATAGAAATTATCATAAACTTGATAATCATATTTTTCTTTATAAAATAAATCATAAGGATTTTCTAAATAGTTTATTAAATCTTTAATATAGATATATATACCTTTTTTTCTTTCATTTAAATATAATAAATTTATTAAATTATTTGCTAAAGAATATTTTCTTTTATTTATATAATTTAATATATTATTTTTTATATAATAAGGATTATTTTTCATAGCAACCTCTCTTCGGCATACTATTTTATCGTATAGTCTATTATCAAGTCAAATATAATTTTTTATTCTAAAATAAATGGATTAGCCATACTTCCATATGTTTCAAGATTATCATTTGGAAGTATTTTAATTGATGGTTTTAAATATAAAGTTGGCCAGATATCATTTAATCCAGAAGCTGCTTCAAGATCAAGACGAACATTTCCAGTAGAAAGAATTAAGGCTACATCATCGCTTGAAGATGAACGTGGCATCATAGTCCATGACTTTGCACTTGTTTTCAACCAACTATATCTTCCACAGCCATTACTACCACTATAACCATTATTCCAATTATATAATTCTTCTTCAAAACATGTTTCTCTTTCTTCACTTCTACTATTAGATGCATAAACATAATCACTTGGATAAATTAAGCCTATTCCATTAAAGTTTTCACCGACATTAGTTATACTACTCCACTCCGTTGGTCTTGTTATATTATGAACACTACTACTATAAACGGTAGTCCCGCGTTCCTTTTCATAAAATTTACTTGCTTTTAAACTATGAGTTTCCCAACCGCCTAAATTCCATATAACATCTGAATCAATCATACTACTTACATCACTTAAACCTCTAGGATTACTTTCACTTCCTGTAAAATCGCATGTATCACCGTTATTAATACTACTACAATCCCCACTGCCACTTGCATAATAGATGCCATTAAGTATATCTTTTAGTTGACTATCATTCCAATCATTGCTTCCAGAATCACTAGTTGAACTACCATTTCCATTTAATTTTTTATCCCAAGCTAATCTCATAAAATCGGATTGCCCTTCTATGCCATTTGTCCTTACTATTTTTAATCTTTGCTCTATTCCATTTGAGGTTTTAGCATTAACTAAACCTATTACTCGCCAAATTTCATTATTAAATCTTACATAATTATTGGGATTAGTTCCTGCAAATCGATATTCGGTCTTATTCCAATCACTACTTATTTCACTTACATCATGAGTTACGGCATATAATCCATCTCCACTTGTTACTGTAAGTATATCCTTTCCTAATTCTATTCTCTCTTTAGACTCATTAGATTCATTAGTTAATTCATAAGGACTATCAATACTTCCATTTCCTCCCGTTATTTTAACCGTTGATTCCAAATAAACACTTGGTAAAACCTCATTTTTATTAATACCAACTGTCTTATTTCCAATTCCACCTGTTGATGGTATTCTATAAACTTCCTTATTATTTTTAGAAGTTATATTCCAATAACCATCATAATTAGGAAAATAAAGCCAATCATTTTCTTTACAGTAACTATATTCTTCAGTAGTCCAATTTGTTTTATCGGTATTTATACACGTATTTCTTCCATCACTTCCTACTGCTAAAATATAATCACTTGGATATAATAAACCAACTTTTCCAATCCACAAGGAATTGTAATCAAAGGAACTGGAATCAATAGCATATTCTTTTCTTTCTAAATCATAAAAGTCTTTCATTATTACAACAATTTTTGAATCTACAGTTCCTAAGTTCCATACAGCATTTCCGATGTAACTTTTAGCATCATCAGTTAGGCCATTACTACTAAAATCACATGGTTCACTAACACCTTCAATATCTGCTGGACATTCACCACTAGTCCTATTCCAATACGCTCCACTATTTAAAACATTTTTCAAAGTGCTATCTCCCCAATAACTACTACCATTATGATCTATAGATGATCCTTCACGATCTGCTTTATTATCCCAAATATAACTTCCAATTGAATTAGGATTTACAAGTTTTATTCTATTTTCTCTTACTCCAGATTTATAATCAAGATTCATAACCCCAACAATTCGCCAAACTTCATCATTAAATTTTACATAATTATTTGGATTACTTCCAATATATCTCAAATTATTATCACTAGTTTTATCATATGCTAAATTAAGTGTATCATAATTAGCGTTTTCAAGCAAACAATTAGCACCATTATTATCTTTACTACACTCTACAACTTTATTAGCATAATACTCTCCTGGACCTTTTTCACTAAAATACAAACTACACTTGGTTTTTTTTGAATTTAAATTTTTAACAAGTGGAGCCCATTCTACATAATCAAAAACAATACTTGCTCCATTATCACATTCACCATGTTCATAAAGTAAACCTTCTTCATTTCCTTTTTGTGGCATTTCATCGACTAATTCATTATTTACATAAAAGACAAAATAAATATCACTATTTCCAAAATAATCGTTACTACTCAGCCATGAATAATAAAAAAAACACAAATAAATAAATATGGTATTATATATTTGAAGCGAGAAAATCT
>CANQIN010000117.1 GCA_947623995.1 uncultured Bacilli bacterium
AAGCTTGCCTTTGTTTGTTATCTGTAATTTGCGTCAGCAAATTTAAAAATGGGACATTTTAAAAAAATCTTAACAGAAAAATTTATTGAATGTACATTAATAATATGATAAACTGGTTATAGTCATAATAGAAAGTGTGATGAAAATGAAAAAGGTAATATTAATATTATGTATGGTTTTAATAATTACTGGTTGTGGAAAGAAAGGCAATGAAAATAGTGATGAGACATTAAAAGAGCATGGCAAAGAAATTATGAGCATTTCCTATAGTAATAAAGGATGTGTACCAGTAAGATTAAGTTTTTATGATGATGGGATATATGAATTATTTACAGAGTATGAAACATGTGAGCCAGAAGCTAAAGATTGTGATGCGGTTTTAAAATATATTAAATCAATTCATGGAAAATATGATTATGTTGTAAAAAAAATAATTGAAAATGCTAGAGTAGAACCAGAATATTCACCAGATAATAGTCCAATAATTGAAATATATCCAAGAGAAGGATATGATGGAGATGGATATTATTTTACAATAAATGAAAATGATGATAAAACAGATTTAGATGAAGTATTAAAACAAATAAATGTTAATTTAGATGAATGTGCTAAAGCAAATTATATTAAATAGATTTTAAGATTAATATAAAAAGAATAGATTTTGTGGTGTCTATTCTTTTTTAGATTAATTATTGTTATTATTGTTACCGTACCATCCAGCTCCAATTATAATAACTAATAAGATGAATAAAACAATCCATATAGCAGCTCCTGCGCCATATCCAGATGTATAACCAGCATATCCACCATTGCAGCATGGTTGTTGATATCCGCCATATCCGCCGCCATAGTATCCATTATTTCCATAATAATACATATATGTAACCTCCTTAATCTTTCTACTATAGTTTATTAAATTATTCGTTTTTTGACATTATTAATAGAAGTTTTTCTTAAATTTTTTTTAAATACATGTTAAGATTATAGTGGTGAGTAGGATATGCAAAAATTATTTCGTAAACTAGATAAACCTTTGCTATTTATGACTATTATCTATTCTATTTTAGGTTTAGTTATGATTTTATCTGCTTCTAGTGTATCTGCGGTTTTACGTTATGATGTATCTCCTTATTACTTTTTTGCAAAACAACTTATTTATATGGTTGCCTCTTATATTTTGGGAATATTTATTTTGACTCAAAAAACTGATAAATATAAATTATGGGGAGTTTTATATATTGTTGCTGTTCTTATTTTGTTAGGCTTAGTTTTTAGTTTTGGCGTAATTGCTGGTGGTGCGCAAAGTTGGTTAGATTTAGGTTTTTTTAATCTTCAACCTACTGAATTTGCTAAAACAGCTTTAATAATTTTTATGGGTGTTTTTTATGAAAAAAGTATTAAAAAACAAAAACCTTTTACTTATAATTTAATACCAATTATTATTGCTTTTATAATTTTTATTTTTATTGCGATGCAACCTGATTTTGGTGGAGCAGTAATTGTAGCTGGAATTACCTTCTTTACTTTTTTAGCTGTTCCTTTTCCTAAAAAAAGTAAAGTAAAGATTATTAAGAATATTGGTATAGCATTAATTGTTGGTTTATTTTTACTTTTATATACTAAATCTGATATTTTTAATAGTAGTCAATTACAAAGATTAAAATTTCAAGCACCATGTAGTAGATACATGGAAGATACTGGATATCAAGTCTGTAATGGTTTTATTGCTTTTCATAATGGTGGTTTATTTGGTGTAGGTCTTGGAAACTCTACTCAAAAATATTTATATTTACCGGAAGCTCATACTGATTTTATCTTTCCAATTATTGTTGAAGAATTAGGATTATTTGTAGGTATTTTAGTGATTTTAGGGTATTTTTATATTTTATATCGCATATTAAGATTAGCAAAAAGAGCTGAGCGTATAAGAAATCAAATTATTTGTTATGGAACATTTATTTATATTTTATTACATTTATTAATTAATTTTTTAGGAATCCTTGCTTTAATTCCTTTAACAGGAGTACCATTACCGTTTTTAAGTTATGGAGGTTCTTTTTGTATAAATATAATTGCGATGATGTTTGTTTTACAAAGAATATCAATTGAAACAGCTGAAAATGAAGAAAATAGAGCAATTGCTAATTTATAAAAAATAGCTTATAATTAAAGTAGGAGTTGATAGAATGTTATTTGATGTAATTATAATTTTATTTTTGTTAATGGGAATGGTTGTTGGTTTTAAAAGAGGAGTATTTAAAAGTGCGGTTATGTTTTTTGGAACTATTTTAGTTTTAATTGTAGCTTTTTATTTAAAAAATCCTTTATCTAAATTAATGTATACTTATTTACCATTTTTTAATATTTGGAATGGTGTTAAAATATTTAATATCTTTTTATATGAAGCTCTTGCCTTTTTAATTGTATATTTAATATTAATGACTATTTTACAAGTATTAATAAAAGCAACGGGTATATTTGAAAAAATATTAAAATTTACAATTGTTTTAGGAATACCTTCTAAAATATTAGGAGCTATCTTTGGTTTATTTGAAAGTTATATTTTTATCTTTTTAATATTATTTGTTGGAAGTAGGTTATCTTTTCTAGCGCCTATGATTGAAGAAAGTAAAGTTGCTGATTTTGTAATGACTAAGAGTCCAGTAATATCAAATATTACTAATGATTATTATTTAGCTTTTGAAGAAATTTATAGTTTAAAAGAAAAATATGATAATACTAATAATAAAGATGAATATAATAAAGAAGCTTTAGATATTTTATTAAAATATGAATTAATTACGACTGAAAGTGCAAATAAATTAGTAGAAAAGGGTAAATTAGATTTTAATGGGGCTAAAGAAGTAATAGAAAGATACCGGTGATTATAATGATTAAGTATTTAGAAAATGAAAATGATTTTGAAAATGAAATTAATAAAGAATTTATTTTAGTTGATTTTTATGCAGATTGGTGTGGACCTTGTAAAATGATGGGAAAAGTTTTAGAAGAAATAGAGGACATTGATATTTTAAAAATTAATGTTGATAATTTTCCAAATATTGCTAGAAAATTTAAAGTTATGTCTATTCCAACATTAATTATTTTTGAAAATGGGAAAGAAATTAAAAAGAATATTGGCATGAGCAGTAAAAGTGATTTAGAAAGTTGGATAAAATCTAAATAGAATGAATTAATTGTATCATAAAAAGTGGTTTAAAGTAATGAGTGCCTCTTGACCTGGGGGGGGGGAGCTAAGGTTTATAATTATTTTATAAAATAGGTGATTTTATGGTGCGACAGTGAAGTCTAATTAGTACAGTTGGAGATAAGCCAACCTAGTAAACCAGGTCAG
>CANQIN010000118.1 GCA_947623995.1 uncultured Bacilli bacterium
ATGGCCGTTAAATTAAGATTAAAAAGAATGGGAGCTAAAGCAAAACCTTTTTATCGTATCGTTGCAGCTGATTCAAGAAGCCCTAGAGATGGACGTTTCTTAGAAGTTGTTGGAACTTATGATCCAGTAAAAGATGCTTCTAAAGTAACAGTTGATGAAGAAAAAGCTTTATATTGGTTAAGTAAAGGTGCTCAACCAACTGACACAGTTCGTAATATTTTAAGTAAACAAGGAATTATGAAAAAATTTGCTGATTCTAAAACTAAGAAGAGTGTGAAATAATGGAAAAGTTAGTTGATTATGCTTTATTTTTAGTAAAAAGCATTTGTAAAGATTCTGAAAGTGTTAAAGTAGAATACCAAAGTGAAGATGACATAAATGTTGTTAATATTTATGTAAGTGAAAGTGATATGGGTGCTGTTATCGGTAAATCTGGAAAAATGGCATCAAGTCTTAGAACTTTATTAATTGCTTTTGCTTATTTAAATGAGCTTGGTAAAATAAAAGTTAACTTTAATTCTCTAGCATGAAATTAAATTTTCATGTTTTTCTTTTGTCAAATTTTTGTTCTTACATTGCATAAATTTAAGATAAAGAGTATACTTTAAATGGAAGACGTAGGTGAAGTAATGAAAAAAAGAGTAATAAGCTCAATTGTTATGTTACTAATTGTGGTGCCAATTATTTTAGCGGGAAATGAAGTTTTTTCTTTAGGACTAGCTGTCATAGCAATTTTGGCTTTAAAAGAATTTTTAGACTTAAAAAAAAGTCATAATAAAATTCCTAGTGCCCTTAGTTTATTTAGTGTTCTAGCGTTGTTAGGAATTGTCTTTTATGAATATCAAGGAGGATTAGTTTCTTATAGTATAAGTCATCGTCTTTTAATTCTAATTTTGATGGTTTATTTATTGCCAACATTGTTTATAAGTAAAAATAAATATGAAACTAAAGATGCTTTTTATTTATTTGCCGTTGTTATTTTACTAGGCATGGCTTTTCATTCCATGATAGTAATTAGAAATGAAAGTTTTTATCTATTTGCATACTTAGTTTTAATTCCCATTATTACCGATACTACGGCTTTTATTGTTGGTTCTTTAATTGGCAAAAGAAAGATAGCACCTCTGATAAGTCCATCTAAAACAATCGCGGGCTCAATAAGTGGAAGTATTGTTGCTACTTGTTTATGCAGTTGCTTTTATTGTCTATTAGTAAGTGATGCCAATATTTTAATTACGATTATAGTAAGTTTAATCTTATCAATAATGGGACAACTTGGAGATTTATTATTTAGTAAAATTAAAAGAGAAAATGATATTAAAGATTATTCTAATTTAATACCTGGTCATGGTGGTGTATTAGATCGAATTGATAGTTTTATATTTGTTATTTTGATATATTATGTATTTTTAAAAATTATTTAGGAGGATGAAAATATGTGGATTGTTAGTTTAATTTTATTTATCTTTATTTTAGGAATAATTATTTTAGTTCATGAGTTTGGGCATTTTATAACGGCTAAAAAATCAGGAGTTTTTATTTATGAATTTTCAATAGGAATGGGACCAGTAATATTCTCTCATAAAGGTAAAGATGGAATATTTTATAATATAAGAGCTTTACCAATTGGTGGTTTTGTGCAAATGGCTGGTGAAGTTTATGAAGACGATAATAAAATACCTAAAGAAAAATTTTTATGTAATAGACCTTGGTATCAAAGATTATTAATTTTATCAGCAGGAGTTTTAAACAACTTTATTTTAGCCTTAGTTTTATTATTTATTATGTCTATTATTTGGGGTGGTAAAGTAGCAACCAATAAAATTGCTAAAGTAGATCCTGATTCTGCTGCTTTAAAAGCTGGTATTAAAGGTAATGATGAAATATTAGCTATTAATGGGCATAAAGTAACTAATTGGGATGTTGGTCAAATTTATTTATTTTATAAAGCTGAAAACAATACTTATGATTTCCAAGTAAAACATGAAGATGGAAAAATTGAAAATCTTAAAGTTGTACCTAATAAAAAAACAAATGATAAAGGAGTAGAGCAAAATGTATTTGGAATTAATTTAAATACTTATGAAGAAAAAGGTATATGGGGAAGTATTAAATATGCTTTTACTAAATTTGGTAATGTCATTCATAGTATGGCAATTACTATTGGGGGATTATTTACCGGCCAATTATCATTGGATAACTTATCTGGACCAGTTGGCATTTATAAAGTAATTGATGATTCAAGAGAACAAGGAATTATTCAACTTATATATATTACAGCCTTCTTATGTATAAATGTTGGTTTTATAAATATTTTACCATTCCCAGCTTTTGATGGCGGACATATCTTCTTTATGATAGTAGAAAAAATAAAGGGAAGTCCAATTAATGTTAAATTTGAAAGTGCATGTAATTTAGTAGGTTTTGCTTTAATAATGCTATTAATGATTTATATAACTATTCAAGACATATTACATTTATTTTAAATGTAATAGTTTTTGTCCCAGTAGCTCAATTGGATAGAGCGTTAGCCTCCGGAGCTAAAGGTTGTAGGTTCAAGCCCTATTTGGGACACCATTTAATAATTATAATAGTTCAGTATTTATACTGTTCTTTTTTTTAAAATAAATAGTGGCGTAATATGATGATGTGTGTCTTAATTCGACAAGAAGCGCGTGATGGTTGGTATATAATATCAAACTTAAGAAAGAGATGTTATTTTCTTTTTATCCAACCATCTTCTAAAAACATCTCTTTCCAACATTTATATAAGGAGATTTGTTTAAATGTCAAAAAAATTTCACCCATTATTTAAAGATAAATGTTTTAATCATGTTTTTAGTAAAGAAGAATTTGCTCTTGATTTTATTAATGCCTTTTTTAATACTAAATACAAACATGAAGACATCCTACTTAAAAGTGAAGATGTTTTGCCTGAAACTGAATATAACGATAAAAAGTTAAGATGTGATTTAGTTGCTGAATTTAATGATGTTATACTTAATTTAGAAGCTTATACGGTTTTAGGAAAAGATGAAGTTAATAAAAGTAAAAGCTATGCTTTTAGAATATATGGAACTCAGATTAAAAGAGGTAGCAAGTATCTTCCCAAAAGAGTCATTCAAGTTAATATTTGTGGAAAAATAGCTGGTAATATGGGATTTAGTAAATATGGACTATTAGATATTGATAGAAAAATATTTGGGATATTAGATGATGATTTTATTATCTACTTTATAAATCTTGAC
>CANQIN010000119.1 GCA_947623995.1 uncultured Bacilli bacterium
CATATTAATAATTTTTTTGTTTATCCAATGGCTTTTTCTTTAGAGTTTAATTATTCTTTAGAAAAAAATTATCAAGGCAAAATTATATTAGAATTTAATATCTTAACCAATGAATTTATGCCATTATTAAAGCAATATTTATCTAATATTTTAATAACTTTTTCAAATGAATTATCTCATACTAAGACATTTAAAGATGAATATGAAAAATATTGTAATAATTTACAAATGAATATTTTAGATTCTTTAAACGAAGAAGAAATAGAGCAAATGATTAAAATATTACCAATTGAAATTAAAAGAGAAATGCTTAAAAATCTTTCAAGTCAATGTTTCTTTAAATATTATCAAGAACAAAATTCAAATGAAGATACGTTAATAAAACAATTAATTAAGAATGAGTGAATTTTTTTATAATAAGAATTAAGAAAATTAAAAATTTAAAATAAAATTTCTTGATTTTCACCAGAAATTATCGCAAAATGATAAAAAAAGGTGAAAATATGTTAATTACAAATAAAGTTTTAAAAGAAAATATGCAAAACTATTCTAATAAAGATACTAAATTATCAAGAGAAGTAAAAGCTGGTAAAATATTTAAAATAATTAATGGGTTATATGAAACTAATCCTAATACTCCTGGTTATTTATTAGCAGGAAGTATATATGGTCCTTCTTATATTTCTTTTGAATATGCATTATCATATTGTGGCTTAATTCCTGAACGTGTTAGTACTGTAACATGTGCTACTTTTAATAAAAAGAAGAAGAAAAAATATGATACTTCATTCGGGATATTTACATATCGAGATATACAATATTTAGCATATCCAGAAGAAATAATTTTAAAAACGGAAGGTGATTATTCTTATCAATTGCGACACCAGAAAAAGTTTTATGTGATAAACTTTTATTCTTTAGAACCTATAAATAACTATGATAATCTTCGCAATATGTTATTTAATGATTTGCGAATAGATGAAGATGAATTTAATAAATTAAATGTTAGTAAAGTAGAAAAATTAAGTAATTTATATCATTCTACTAATGTTACTTTACTTGCCAAATACATGAAGAGGCATTTAAATTAATAATATAATTGAGCAAATGTTAAGTTCTTATGAAATAAAAAATACTAATGATGGAATAAATGCTTTAAAAGAAATAATCCAAGAATTTATTAGGCTTATTTCGAGGTGGTTTCTTTGATGAAGCAGCTTTTTATGGCGGGACAGCATTAAGAATTTTTTATAAATTAGATCGATTTTCTGAAGATTTAGATTTTGCTTTACTTAAACCTAATAATATTGAAAAAGAGTTAAATGCGTATGGTTTAAATATGGAAATTAGTACTAAACAAAAACATAATGAAACTAATATATCTAGAGCATTTTTAAAAGGCGATACTTTAGAACATATTTTAAAATTTTTCCCTAAGGAAGAAAATCATACATATGACCATAATTTAAAAAATATCAAAATAAAATTTGAAATAGATATTAGGGCAACCTATGAAATGCAATATAAATTACTTCCAAGTCCCCATCAAATAAAATTATACGATAAATCTTCTTTGCTAGCTGGGAAAATTCATGCAATATTATGCCGTAATTGGAAGAAGAGAACTAAAGGAAGGGATTTATATGATTATGTATTTTTCTTGGCTAATAATATAAATGTTAATATAGAACTTATTAAAAATAAACTAATTGAATCAAAATATATTAGTGAAGAAGAGCCATTTAATTTAGAAGTTTTAAAAACTTTGTTAAAAAATAAATTTAAAGAAATAAATTATACGGAAGCCAAAGAAGATGTAATACCTTTTATAAAAGATTTACAAAGTTTAGATTTATGGAGTAGTGATTTCTTTATTAAATAACACACCAATTAATGTAAGTTAATTTTATTACATATTGATTATTCGCAAGTGATTATGCGATGAAAATTAACTTATAAAAATGACTTTTACTTTGAGAATTAAGAAATTTTTACAATATCGCAAGTAATAATTGTATTACTTTCTTTGTTGTGCTAAAATGTTTCTAGGCTAGAAGGAGAATAATCATGATAAATGTTGTAACGAAAAAAAGAATTTGTATTTTATTATTTTTACTTGCTATTTTAGTATTATTTACAGGCTGTGAGAATAAAGATTTAACGAAAGGAACAATTGATAATATGGAATATGCTGAAACAGATGAAATAACCAATTATGTTAAAATTGTCACTAATAAAGATAAAGTTATTTTATTAGAACTATATCCTGATACAGCACCGATTACAGTTAAAAATTTTCAAAAATTAGTTAGTGAAAAATTTTATGATGGTTTAGTTTTTCATCGGGTTATAGAAGATTTTATGATTCAAGGTGGAGATCCAGAAGGTACAGGTATGGGAGGTTCAGACGAAACTATTAAAGGCGAATTTAAGAATAATGGAGTTGAAAATAATTTAAAACATGAAAAAGGTGTTATTTCCATGGCGAGATCTCAAGATATGAACTCAGCATCAAGTCAATTCTTTATTTGTACAAGTGATAATGTCTCTTATTTAGATGGCGATTATGCAGCTTTTGGTAAAGTTATCGCTGGATATGATGTTGCCGAAGAAATATCTAAAGTAAAAACCGATATAAATGATAAGCCACTTCAAGAGCAAAGTATTAAAACCATGCGTTTTGTAAATATTAATGGACTAAATTAGTCCTTTTTTTCATATCCTTTTTTAGGTGATAGTGTGAAAGTTTTTAGTGATAAACCATATCCACAAGTGAAAGTTGTAAAAGAAAATAAAGAATATGCTAATTTACTTAGTCATGTTTATTCAGGAAGTGAAAGTGAATTAACTGAAATTTTACTATATGTTTATCAAAGTATGATTTTAGAAAATACTAATCAAGAAATAGCTAAAATCTTACTAGAAATAAGTAAAGTTGAAATGCATCATTTATATTTATTAGGTAGTACTATTAAAGATTTAGGTTTTAATCCAATATATGCTGATTGTAATTTTAATTTAAAAAGTTATTGGAATAGTAATGATGTTTATTATGATACCGATTTAAAAACAATGTTAGAAATAGATATTGAAAGTGAGAAAAGAGCAATTCATGATTATCAAATGCTTTTAACAGTTATTAATGATGATTATATTAAAGAATTAATTGAAAGAATTATTTTAGATGAACAAATTCATTTACAAATATTTTTAGAATTAGCTAAATTAGTGTAAATAAACAAAT
>CANQIN010000120.1 GCA_947623995.1 uncultured Bacilli bacterium
ATTGTTAATGATACTTTTCCGTTGGTCCAACTACTATTACTTTTACTTACGCCTGTAATGCTTGGAGGCTCTTTTTCTATGTTTGTTATTTCTTGTTTCGTTGGATATTCATAAATATTACCAGCATTGTCTCTTACTTTAATTACAATATTACTTTCATTTGCCGAATATTCTTTTGTTGGGCTTGATTGCCAATCGGTTCCATTATTAAAACTATAAGCTGCTGTACTATGTAAACCACTTCCACCAGTATCCTTTGCTCCTTCGATTGTTAATGATACTTTTCCATTAGTCCATGCACTGCTACTTTTCTTTACTCCTGTTATACTTGGAGGTTCTTTTTCAATGTTTGTTATTTCTTGTTTGGTTGGATATGTATAGATATTCCCGGCATTATCTCTTACTTTTATTGTTATATTACTTTCATTTGCTGAATATTCTTTTGTTGGGCTTGCTTGCCAGTCTGTTCCATTATTAAAACTATAAGCTGCTGTACTATGTAGGCCACTTCCTCCACTATCTGTTGCTCCCTCGATTGTTAATGATACCTTTCCATTCGTCCATGCACTTGTACTTTTCTTTACTCCTGTTATACTTGGTAGTTCTTTTTCAATGTTAGTTATCTCTTGTTTAGTTGGATATTCATAAATATTTCCAGCATTATCTCTTACTTTGATTGTAATATTACTTTCATTTGCTGAGTATTCTTTTGTTGGACTTGCTTGCCAATCAGTTCCATTATTAAAACTATAAGCTGCTGTACTATGTAACCCACTTCCACCTTCATCTGTTGCTCCTTCTATTGTTAATGATACTTTCCCATTTGTCCAGGCACTGTTGCTTTTCTTTACTCCTGTTATACTTGGTAGACTTTGATCTATCTTTAATGTTGTACTTTTTGTTAAACTTCTATTCTTTGCTTTATCATAACACCTATAATACCTTGTTTCATTATGATTTCCACTATATGTTTTTGATATTGTGTTGTTACTTAAACTTTCTGTCATTTTTGTATAGTCACTATCATTGGTACTTTCTTCACAATAATCAAAAGCACTTCCACTTGTTATATTACTTATATTTATTTTGACTGTTACATTATCTTTTGTCCAACTTGTTTTATCATTTACTACTTCGATTGTTGGGGCATCCTTATCTACTTTTTCGACTGTGATGTTTCTACTACTTACATTTCCTACTTGATCTTTAACATGTATATACCACTTAGTATTTACATCAACACTTTTCTTATATGTTTGTTCTTCGGTTAAATTATTTTGTTTTGTTAAGTTATTATTATTTATTGTCTCGTTTGTACTATATTCATATCCTGCTATTCCACTATCTTTATCTATTACCGTTGTACTTATTTCATTTGTTTGTTCCCATTCATTACTTACATTCATACTTTTGATATCTGGTCCATCTGTATCGATATTGGTTATACTTTGAACTGTTGGATATGTATAGATGTTTCCGGCATTATCTTGGACTTTAATTACTATATTACTTTCATTTGCTAAATATTCTTTAGTATTTCCTAGTTGCCATGTTGTTCCATTATCAAAACTATATCTATCTTTATCATGTAATCCACTTCCACCTAAGTCTTCAGCTCCATTTATTGTTAATGTTACACTTCCACTTGTCCAATTACTTTCACTTTTACTTACTCCGCTTATACTTGGTTCGGTATGGTCGATATTGGTGATGTTTATTTCTTCAGTATAACTAGTCTCATTTCCTACATCATCTTTGACTTTTATTTTGATTCCACTTTTATTATTTTCATATGTCATTTCATTACTTTCTTGATAATGTATTCCATCATCAAAACTATAGGCTTCTTTAGCTAGTTTTACATCATCACTTGCTGTTACTTTTATTGTCACTGATGTGTTTGTCCAACTATCAGGTGTTTTTTCTACTTTACTTATTGTCGGTCCTTGTTTATCTATATTATCTACTTTTATTTCTTTATCATATGTTGTTATATTTCCTACATGGTCTTTTACTTGAATGCTTATATTTGAATCATTATATTGATATTCTTTATAGTTTTCTGCTATCCAAGATAATCCTCCATCAAAACTATATGGTTTACTATCTAAATCAACATCATCACTGGCATTGATAGTTACTGTTACACTTTGATTTGTCATAGTATCTATACTTTTTGTTACACTTTCGATTGTTGGATTTGTTTTATCTATTTTGATTGTTGTAAATTCTTTATTACTAACATTACCTACCTTGTCATAACACTTAAAGTATCTTACTTCATTTTTATCTTCATTATATTTTAGGGTTATTGTATTTTCTATTATCTCTTTATCTATTCTTGTATAGTCACTATCATCTGTACTTTCTTCACAATAATCTATTCCACTTAAATTATCACTTAAGTTTAATACAACTGATACATCATTATTTGTCCATACATTATCATAATCATTTTCGATACTTATTGTTGGTCCTTCACTATCTATATTATCTACTTTTATGTCTCCTTCATATGTTGCAACGTTTCCGACATGGTCTTTTACTTTGATGATGATATTTTCATCATTTTTTTGATATTCTTTTTCATTTTCTTCTTGCCATACTTCTCCATCAAAGGTATATGGATTTGCATCTAATCCAACATCATCATGTGCTGTTATTGTTACTTTTACTTTGCCATTTGTATAATTATTCTCATCTTTTTCTACTTTTTCAATTGTTGGTAATGTTTTATCTATTTTTAATGTTGTATTTTCTTTATTACTAACATTCCCTACCTTATCATAACATCTATAATATCTTGTCTCATTATGATTTCCTGTATATGTTAATGTTAGACTATTACTTGCTTCTTCATCTATTCTTGTATACTCTTCATCATTTGTTGATTCTTCACAGTAATCTATTCCACTTCCTGTTTCATTAATATTTAATATGACATTTACATTATCTTTTGTCCATGTATCATTATAATTATTTTCAATACTTATTGTTGGCCCTTCTGTATCGATATTATCAACATTAATACTATCTGTTTTAATATTTCCTACTTTATCTTTGATATGAATATACCAAGTTCCATTTTCGCTTATTTCTTTGGTAAATGTTTGTTCTTCTGTTGTTTCTTCTATTTCGTTCCAATCTTTTTCTGGTTCAAAACTCTTGGTTATTTGATATCCTACTATTCCACTTTCTCTATCTATTGCTAAAACTTTTATTT
>CANQIN010000121.1 GCA_947623995.1 uncultured Bacilli bacterium
AACAACAGTCATTTTAATTTGAAATATTACTCTTTTAATAGTAAAATAAGTTTATAAAAAGGAATTGAAGTGATGCTTTAATGGAATTAAAAATTTTAACAATTACCTTAAAAGAAATATGGCCAATGTTAACTATTTTTCTAGTTGTAATAATTGCCATTAGAATAACAGCCATTAAAGTAGGACATGAAAAATTTCTCTTTTATAAAGAATTTTTAAATTTAGTTTTTATTATTTATGTCATGTTGTTATTTCAATTATTAACTGATACCGAACTTAATACTTCAAGTGGTATTAATATTATTCCTTTTACGGAAATTCTTCGTTATGAAATAGGTAGTCATGCTTTTAATATGAATGTTTTAGGTAATATTTTAATCTTTTTACCATTTGGTTATTATATTTCTGGTTATGTTAAAGCTAAAAAAGTAAATCATATTCTTTTTATAAGTATAATTACTTCTTTTACAGTTGAAATAGTCCAACATTATATAGGTAGAAGTTTTGATATTGACGACATATTATTAAATGTTGTTGGTTCTATTTTAGGTTTTCTTCTATATATATCTTTAAATGCTATATCAAAGCACTTACCGAAATTCTTTCATAGTTCAACATTTTATAATATAATTTGTATTATTCTATTTATTGTTTTAATGATTTATTTTACAAAAGTTATAGGTTTAGGGTGGTTTTAATGAATGATTTTGATATTAATGATGAATTTGGTTATGATAAAGATTATAGTTATTTAGATGAAGTTTTAAAAACAACATTAGATTATGAAAAAATAGAAAATGCTTATTTTTCTGTAATATTTGTTGATGAAGAAACTATTAAAAAACTAAATAAAGAATATAGAGATATTGATAGAGTAACTGATGTAATATCTTTTGCTTTTTTAGATAATGAAAGTGTTTATGACCCAATTAAAATATTGGGAGATATTTATATATGTATTCCAAGAATGATTAAGCAAGCAAGTGAGTACAATCATAGTGAAAAAAGAGAATTATCATTCTTATGCGTTCATGGGCTTCTTCATTTGCTGGGATATGATCATACTAAGAGTGTAGAAGAAGAAAAAATTATGTTTCAAAAACAAGATGAAATATTAAATATTTGTAATATAAAAAGATAAGGAGGTAAATATGCATAGTGGTTTTGTAAGTATTATTGGCAGGCCTAATGTTGGTAAATCAACATTATTAAATTCGCTTTTAAATTATAAAGTAGCTATAACATCAAATAAAGCTCAGACTACTAGAAATGTTATTCAAGGAATATATAATGAAGAAAATTATCAAATTGTTTTTTTAGATTCACCAGGTATTCATAAACCAACTTCTAAATTAGGAAAAATTTTAAATAAAGAATCTTATTCTTTAACTAAAGATGTCGATGTTATTTTATTTGTTGTTGATGCAAGTAAAGGAATTGGCAGTGGCGATAAGTTTATTATGGAATCTTTAAAAAGAAGTAAAGTACCAGTCTTTTTAATATTAAATAAAATTGATTTAATAAGTAGAGAAACTTTATTAATGATGATCAAAGAATATCAAGATTATTTACCTTTTGCCGAAATTGTACCTCTAAGTGCCTTAAAAAAGGATAATACCGAACATTTAATTACTGTTATTAAAAAATATTTAACTGATACTGTTCGTTATTTTGATGTTGATATGATTACAAGTAGTTCTAAATCTTTTATGGTTAGTGAATTAGTAAGAGAAAAACTTTTATGGGTATGTGAAGATGAAGTCCCTCATAGTCTTACTTGTATAACAACTAAATTTGAAGAAAAAGATAATGTTGCTGTTATTTGTGTTGATATTATTGTTGATCGTGATTCGATTAAAAAAATTATTATTGGCAAAAAGGGTGAAAGATTAAAAATGGTTGGAACATCAGCCCGTAATGAAATTGAAAAAATGATTGGTAAAAAAGTCTATTTAGAATTATATGTTAAAACTATTAAAAACTGGCGAGAAAAAGAAGCTCAATTAAAAGATTTAGGTTTTGATGAATTAAATTTAAAATAAAATGAATAAATTTTCTTTTTTCTTAACATGATAATGTTAGAAAGAAGGATATTTATGGATAAAAAAGAAGCATGGCAATTATTTAAAGAAACTGGAAAAATAGAATATTATTTAAAGTATAAAGGAAAGATGTGATTAAAGTGATAACCAAAGTTGAAGGATTTATATTAAATACAACTAATTATGGCGAATCTTCTTTGGTTATTAATTTACTCTCAAAAGAATATGGAATCATAGGTTTAATGGCTAAGGGTGCGAAAAGTATTAAAAATAAATTGCATGCTTTAACCATGAAATTTACTTATGGTTTCTTTTATATTTATTATAAAGAAAATAAATTATCAATCTTAAGTGATGTTGATATCATTGAACCATTTAAAAATATTCATCAAGATTTAACTAAAATTTCTTATTTAACTTATCTATGTGATTTAACTAATCAAGTTTATAGGGAAAGTAATGAACAAGAAATATATGAACTATTTATAAGTACTGTTTATAAATTAAATGAAGATGTTAATCCAATTGTTCTAGCTAATATTTTAGAAACTAAATATTTAAATTTTTTAGGAGTAGGCCTAAATTTAGATTCTTGCTTAAGATGTGGAAGTACTAAAAATATTGTGACCATTATTGATGGAGGTTTATTATGCAGAGATTGTTATTATAATGAACCAATTAAAGATTTAAAAATGATTAAATTATTAAGAATGTATGAATTAATTGATATTAAAAGTATTAATCATGTAAATATATCTAATCATTTAATAAATGATATAAATGAATTTTTAAATGATTATTATGAACGATATACCGGATTATATTTAAAAAGTAAAAAATTTTTAGATAAAATAAAAGACTCTATGACGGAATAGAAGTCTTTTTTGCTTTAAAGGTTTTAATTATTTCTTCATCAGGAATATTTAAAGTATTAATAATATTTAATAGAGTATCAATTGAAGTTTGATGCTCATTTTTTTCGATTCTTTGTAATTGTCTAGTTGATAAATTAACTTTTTCAGCAAGTTCTTCTTGAGTTAAACCACGTTTTTTACGATATTCTTTTATCATACTACCACCTACGACATATTTTGTCATAAGAAAACAATATTTAACACGGTATAAAATGTCGCTTAGATAATTAAATAAATGTATTGA
>CANQIN010000122.1 GCA_947623995.1 uncultured Bacilli bacterium
ACTTCATTACTATTAGGATTATTTATTTCATAATTAATTTTAACTTTTTGTTGTTCATCTTCCGTTAAAAGAGCATAAAAGTCTTCTTGTAAATAATATTTATTTTCAATTTTTTGATTCTTATCTAATAGTAATACTCGTTCATATTTACTAAAAACTTTTTCGTGTAATTCCTTGTGGTCTTCAAAATCATTACCATCATTTAAAGTAACCACAATACTAGTTCTGCCATTATCAGATGCGGCCGTAACTAAAGTTCTTCGAGCTTTTTTGGTAAATCCAGTTTTACCACCAATTAACTTATCATAAGATGATAATAATTTATTTTTATTTTTCCAAACATAACTTTTTCCTTCTGTTTTAGTTGTATAACTTTTAGTTCCAATTATTTCTTTAAATGTATCATTTAAAAGAGCATATCTCATTAATAAACCCATATCATACGCAGTAGATGTATTACCAACTCCTTCATCATTTTCTAAACCATGATTATTTATAAAATTTGTATTAGTCATTTTAAGTTCATAAGCTTTTTCATTCATTTTTTTAACAAAGTTATCCATATTTCCACTTACTGAATACGCAATTTCAATTGCCGCATCATTCCCACTTCTAAGCATTAAACCATAAAGCAAATCTTTTAGGGACATCTCTTCTCCCATATTAATATAAATAGCACTTCCATAAGCCTTTAATACTTCATCACCTACTTTAACCATTTTATTTAAATCACTATTTTCAAGAGCAATAATACAAGTCATAATTTTAGTTGTACTAGCAATTAATTTTTCTTTATTAATATTTTTACCTTCAATTACTCTTCCCGAATCAGCATCCATCACAATATAACTTTCAGCACTTATTGCCTTAACTTTAAAAGGCATCAATAATAAAATAAAGATAAATAAATATTTCATCTTCTCACCTAAAAAATTCTATGAAAAAAAGGACACATTTAGTCCTCTTCATAATCATATATCCCATGAATTTTTTCTAAAACCGTTTTATCTGGTTTTTCTAACACCCATTTATCATCTTGATAATTAACTTTAAATTCAATGGTATATTCTATTCTTTTATTTTCTTCATCCATCTTTTTTAAAACCAAATGGATTTTCTTTTCAGAAGTATCATATTCACTACTATTATTTATTTCTTCTAAAGCTTCATTTTTACTTTTTTCATAATCATACACTTTAATTAAAACCGTAATATCAGCTACATCCCCATTATATCTTTCTTCTTTAACTTTATATTCTAAATCAGTATATTGTCTTTTCATAACTAATTCATATAATTCTTTATCTTCACTATCTAATTCATTTTCATCTAAAATATCATTTAATGATGATATAACCGCTTCATCATGATTTTTAAATTTATTTAAGTAACTTTCAACTTCATATCTAGCATCAGTTTTAGTACAACCACATAAAATTAAACACAATATTAATACAACAATTTTCTTCATAACCGCTCCTCATAAGTAATACCAATTAAATGGGCTAAATGATGAATCATTTTAACATCACCTTTATCTAAAAAATTAATCATATCATTAATTTCTTGTTCATAATCATCATCTATCTTATGAAATAATTCAAAATATAAATAATTACATTTATCAACATCTTTATTTTTCTTTAAACCATTTAATTCCATTAATATTAGTTTTTGTTCTTTAATTGTTTGTCTAAGCACATTATTTTTAAGAACTTTTTTACCAACTTGATATTTTAAATTAGTTTCTCTTAAAGCATTAACTATTTCATTAATATTATTTTCATCTTCAACTAATAATTTACTTTTAAAAATAACCTTACCATTATCATTTATTTCTAAAAAAAGACTAGTTTTAGTATCACTTATTAATAAAGCATTAATCTTTTCTTTATTTTTACATATTGTTTTTTCTAAAAGATTAATAGTTAATTCTTCATCTAAAGTAATATCATAAGTTAAAAAATCAACTATAACATTATGACTAACTTTAAATAATGGCGTTTTTTTAATAGCAATAATAGGATCATTTTTTTCCCATTCATAAAATTCATAAAATTCTTCTTCTAAATTAACTAAAATATCATAATAATAATTCATTAGACGCGTCCTTTCTTTTTCATAAGAATAATTAAAAGTAATATGCCAATTATTAAACAATTACATTCAACTCTTCTAATAATAAAATAAACATATTCTAAAAAAGTATACCCAATAGTAAATAAATTTAAATATAAAAGGTTAAAAAAAAGACCAATACTACAGAGTATAATAGCTAAAAAATATATTAAAGGATGTTTCATAAATTGCTCCCTTAAAAATATTTTATTTCTTAATTTAAAAAATTATTATATAATGTTATAGAATGGAGTTGAAAAAAATGGAATTTATTAAGTATATTATTTTAGGAATTATTCAAGGAATAACTGAACCTTTACCTATTTCATCAAGTGGTCATTTAGTTTTAATTAAAAATTTATTTAATACTAATGTTTTAAATGATGTTAATTTTGAAATATTTGTTAATTTTGGTTCTTTTCTAGCAATATTCTTTATTTTTAGAAAAGAAATATTAAAATTATTAAAAGGATTCTTTGGTTTAATTTTTACTAAAGATAAGGAAAAGAAAAAAACATACAAATTAGATTTTAAATATTGTATGTTAATTATTGTAGGTAGTATTCCTGCCGGGATTGCTGGAGTCTTATTTAAAGATAAGATTGATGCTTTTTCTGAGAATTTAAAAATTTTAGGTACGGCTTTTTTAGTTACAGCTTTAGCTTTATTTTTAGTAAGAAACTGTAATGGCAAGAAAAAAGATGAAGATATAACTTATAAAGATGCTTTAATAATTGGTTTAATGCAAATGATTGCTTTACTTCCAGGTATAAGTAGAAGTGGAGCGGTCTTAGTAGGATGCTTACTTTGTGGCTTAAATAAAGAAGCTTCTCTAAAATATACTTTCATGTTATATTTTCCAGTAAGTGTTGCTTCAATGGGACTAGGACTTTTAGATTTAATGGAAGCAGGTAATATCGGTTCATTAATTCTTCCTTATTTTAGTGGTTTAGTTTTTGCCGGAATAGTTACATACTTTTCTTATCAATGGTTAAGTGATTGGGTAAAAAAAGGAAAACTATGGAAGTTTTCAATTTACTGTTTATGTTTAGGAATATT
>CANQIN010000123.1 GCA_947623995.1 uncultured Bacilli bacterium
GCATACTTTTTCTTTTGACTAGCAAACATATGTGTGTTATTATTTTATTGGTGATAACATGCGCATAACTAAATATCAAAAAGCTAAAAAAAATACTTATTTTGTAACAATTGATAATAATGATTATCTTTTATTTGATGATATTATTGTTAAGTATACATTACTTCTTAAAAAAGAAATAACTAAAAAAGAATTAGAGATGGTTTTAAAAGATAATCAAGAATTAAAATGTTATTATAAAGCCTTAGATTATTTAAGTAAGAAAATGCGGACTAAAAAAGAAGTTAAAAAATATTTAGAGAAAAATGAATTTAATAAAGAAGAAATAAATAAAACAATTACTAAATTAACTAATGAAAAATATCTTGATGAAGAAAGTTATCTAAATGCTTATATAAGTGATAGTTTAAGATTTAGTAATGATGGTTCATTAAAAATTAAACAAAAATTAATTAATTTAGGTCTTAATAAAGAATTAGTAATTAGTAAATTAAGTGAAATAGATGATGATATTTGGCAAGAAAAATGTGATAAATTATCTTTAAAAAAATTAAAAAGTAATAATAAAGATAGTAAACAAGTTATTTTATTAAAAATTAAAAATTATTTAATTAATAATGGTTATGAAATAAAGTATATTAATAATTCTTTATCTAAATTAGATATTGAAACTAATTTAGACAATTTAGAAAAAGAATATAATAAATTAAAAATTAAATTAAGTAAAAAGTATGAAGGAAGTAATCTTGATTTTCAAATTAAAATGAAATTATTAAATAAAGGTTATACTAATGAAGAAATAGTACATGTAATAAATTTATAATGATAATAAACGACATTTTATTTCATGTATTTATGTATACATGATATAATTATTCAAAAGGAATGTGGTAGTTAATGAAAAATATTATTTTAGTTGATGGTAATAATTTGTTATTTAGAAGTTATTATGCAACAGCATATACAGGAAATTTTTTGAAAAATAGTAGGGGCTTTCCCACTAATGCTTTATATGGTTTTATTAATATGATGAATAAAATTATTGAAGAAGAAAGACCAACTTATATTGCGGTAGCGTTTGATATCGGAAAAAATTTTCGTAAAGAAAAATATGATTTTTATAAAGAGGGTAGAAAACATACTCCTGATGAACTACATATGCAAGAACCTTATGCGAGAAAAATATTAAAAGCAATGGGTATTCCTTATTTTGAACTAGCGCCTTATGAAGCTGATGATATTATTGGAACATTTGCTAAGATGGTTGAAGAAGACCCTGATTTTGTTGGGACAATCATTTCTTCTGACCGTGATTTATTGCAACTTGTAAGTCCTCAATTAGAAATGAAATTATTAAAACAAAGAGATTATATTCGTTATAATCCGATTAGTTTTATGGCTGATTATGGAATTGAACCAATTAAAATAATTGATATGAAAGCCTTAGCAGGTGATTCATCGGATAATATTCCTGGGGTAAGAGGAATAGGTGAAAAAACGGCTTTAGATTTATTACAAAAATATGGTTCTTTAGAAGGCATTTATGAAAATATTGAAAATATTAAAGGCAAGACTAGAGAAAAATTAGAAACAGATAAAGATAATGCGTTTATGAGTAAAGAAATAGCTACTATCTACCGGGATGTTCCTTTAGGTATTAAAGATTTAGAAGATATTAAATATACTCCTAAAAAAGGTGAAGATTTAATTGCCCTTTATGAAGAATTAGAATTTTATTCATTTTTAAAAAACATAACTAGTGAAAAAGTTGTTGTTGAACATGATTATCAAATCTTAGAAAATGTTAATGAGCTACCAAATGAACCTTTTTATGGCTTATATTTAGAATCAAGTGAAGCAAATTATTTTTTAGCTGATATTTTAGGAATGGGTATTACTTGTGAAGGTGGTTCTTATTTTGTAAAAAAAGAATTAGTTAAAGATGTCTTAGAAAAAATAAAAGATAAAGATATTGTTACTTATGATTATAAAAGATTAATTGTTTCTTTAAAGAAGGCGAATTTACCATTAATTAAAGTTCAAGATGATTATATGATTATTGAAGCTCTTTTAAGTGATAGTTCGAAAGATGATATAGCTTATTATATGGTTCCTAATGGTTATGAAGTATTCTTTTTAGAAGATGTTTATAAAAAAAGTTACGGCGTAACGGAAAAAATAATGAAAGATATAAGTTTAAAATCACGTTTTTTATATGAAAATATTAAAAATGTTAAAGATAAATTACAAGAAGAAGAAATGATGAGTTTATATCAAGAAATTGAATTTCCTTTAGCTCCTGTTTTAGCTGATATGGAAATGACTGGTGTTTTGGTTAAAAAAGAAATTTTAGATGAAATGAAGATTGAAGTTAAAGAACAAATTGATAATTTAACTAAAGAAATATATGATTTAGCTGGTGAAGAATTTAATATTGCTAGTCCAAAACAACTAGGAGAAATTTTGTTTTTAAAATTAGGTTTACCGGGTGCTAAGAAAACTACTAAAGGTTATAAAACTGATGTTAAAGTTTTAAATAAATTAATAGGTCAGCATCCAATTATTGAGAAAGTTTTAGAATATCGAAATGTTACGAAATTATATTCGACTTATATTGAGGGAATGGAAAGTTATATTTTTCCTGATGGTAAAGTTCATACAATCTTTAAACAAAATTTTGCTAGAACAGGAAGACTTTCTTCTACGGAACCTAATTTACAGAATATTCCGGTTCGAAATAGTGAAGGTAAAAAAATTAGAAAAGCATTTGTACCTTCTAATGATGAGTTTTTAAGTGTTGATTATTCTCAAATAGAATTACGAATTTTAGCTCATATTTCTGGTTCTAAAGAACTTCAAGAAGCTTTTATTAATGACCAAGATATTCATACTAAAGTCGCGGCTGATATGTATGGCATTAGTGAATCTGAAGTTACAAAGGCTATGCGAAGAACTGCTAAAGCGGTTATCTTTGGAATTGTTTATGGTATCAGTGGCTTTGGATTAGGTGAAAATTTAGAAATAAGTAGTAAAGAAGCTAAACAATTTATTAATAAATATTATGAATTATATCCAGGTGTTAAAAAATATATGGATAGTATTGTGGAAGAAGCTTATTCTAAAGGATA
>CANQIN010000124.1 GCA_947623995.1 uncultured Bacilli bacterium
TTTACTTCTAAAAAAATTGAATTACTTTCATAACCAGTTACTTTACCTATCATATAACTATACATATAACCACCATTTACATTATAAAATAAAATAATTATTATGACAAGCAAAGAAAAAAGACTTTAATAGTCTATTGAACTTAATAATTTTAATTCATTACCAACAAATACTACTAAATATTTCATTGGATTACCAAGTCTTTCATCTTTACTATAACTTTCTAATTGAGTTTTCCCTTCTTTTATTGTTTCATTTAATAATTCTTCACTATAATCTTTTTTCTTTATATATTTTAATTCAATCATTATATTATTTTTCATTAAATTATTATTTTTAAAAAGCATTATATCTATATATCCATTTTTACATGGATATTCTAAATAAGTATTTATTGCCGGATGTCTTAATAATGTGTAATATACTAACGCTATATACTTTTCATCAAACTTCATAAATATTCTATTATCACTTAATTTTAATATTTCACTTACATATAAACTTATCTTATTTATTTTACTTTCAAATAATATTTCTTCATAACTATCTTCTAATTTACCATCAGTAAATTCTATTTTTAATTTTTCTAATATATCTATAAAATAATTATTATATGTTTCTTTCATTATTTTATTTGGTACTTTAAATTTTAGTTTATTTAATACTTCATTATATTCTTTTATTGTTAAATAACCAAAATAATATAATAAACTTATTAAATCATCTTTATTTAAACTTCCTAATAAATTAAAACTATATTTTAATGTCCCATTTATTTCACTCGTTTTTAATAATTCATCTAATATATCTTCATAAAAATTATTATTTTGTAATTTTAATATATTTTCAATTTTTCCATAATTTACAACTATATTTGTATCAATTAATTTCTTAGGAATACTTTTATAATTTTTATAAAAATCTAATAAATACATTACTAATGTTGCATTAAAGACTTTTTCTTTAGCTTCTTCATTAAATAAATAACCATCATAATTTTCAATCATGATTTGTTTTATTTCTTCACGTTTATTTTTTTCTTCTACTACTTCATTTAATAAATTATCTACTTCTTTATGAGTTAAACCAATCATACTATTAAATTCTTCATAATTTGATATATTTGTTGCTATATTAAATCCTGTTGTCATACTATCTAATGTTATTGGACATATTCCTGTTGCAAAAAATCTTGCTACTACTCCTAGACCAATATATTCTTTTATTGATGCATAAAAAGCTTTAATAAATCCTTCGTTTCCAACAATATTTTTAAAACGCTCAGCATTGCCTTCTAATATTGCATTGGTAAAATTATCATATTCATCTATTAAAATATATATTTTATTTTCTAATTTTAAACCTTTAAAAAAGGTTAAAAAACTTTTTAAAATTATTGGTATGCTATCATCTTTTACTATTTCATATGTAAAATTATATCTATCTAAAAAAACATTTATACCATTAATTACACAACTTTTAAATTCTTTTTCTAATGCTTCTTTTTCTTTTTCCGCAGAATCTATTCCAGAAAAATCAAATTTTAAAATATAATAACTATTTTTTTCATTAGTTGGATGCTCATGAATATATAAACCATCAAATAATTTATTAAATAAATCTTTACTATTTATATCATAGTAATAATTCATCATACTTGTAAATAAACTTTTACCAAATCTTCCTGGTCTTAAATAAAATAATGTATCTTGAACATTTTCTAATTTTTCTAAATACATTGTTTTATCTATATAATAACAATTTTCTTCTATTAATCTTTTAAAATCTATTTTTCCATATGGGATTTTTTTCATTACTTAAGCCCTCTTTCTTTAAATTAATTATACTAAATAATAAATAATATGTCACTAATAAAAAGACACTAAAAAAAAGGACTTTAATAGTCTTGATTTGTTATTTCATAGTTATTTAAAATATTTGTTATATCATTTTCTTCTAACCAATCTTCTTCATCTTTAGAAGTTTTCTTTATTAAATCGATATTATTTAAATCAGTTATTAATGTTTTATCATCAGTTAAAGTATTATCTTTATTTATTTTAATATTTTTATTTCCTTGGGTAACTTCTAAACCAGCTCCACTATTAGTATCAAATAAATAATTTAAATGAATTTCATCTTCAACAATTGTATAATTACCAATTTTACCATAAGATGCCATAGTAGATGCTTTATAATAGAAAAGACCATTTTCATCTAAATAAAGATTAATTATTGGCGTAAATTCGCCATTATATTCTCCTTCATATGTATATAAACCAGTTATATTTTGATAATTATAATTTTCTTCATTAGAATTATCATCATTTTTTTCTTCTTCTTTAATAATTGGTTCTTCATCTTGTATTTTTTCTTTATTTAAGGTCATAAATAATACTCCAATTAAAATAGCAATAATAACAATTAAAACCCCTATTAAAATATTTTTCCAATTTTTCACTTTAATCAACTCCTTTAACAATTATACTAAATAAATTTTTAAATGTCACTAGCTGGTTTTCTTTTAATATAATGAAAGACAAAATATAGTAAAGCACTTATGATAACTAAAAAGTAAAAATTAAAACTTCTTAATAAAAGCATTCCTGATAAAGCAAGACTTTCCCCATAAAGCATATTATTAACGCTTAATAGTAATCCTTCATTAATCATGACGCCTCCAGGTGTTGGCATTAAATCAGAACCTAGTGTTACACATACTTGGAAAGCCATAATTAACAAAATTCCATACTCATTTAAACCAAATGCTTTATAAACCGTATAACTTGCTAATAATAAAGATATTCTTTGTAAGAATAAAATAATAAATGATTCAATTACTAATTTAGGCTTTTCTTTAGTTATTTTAGAACATGATTGATATTCTTTTAATGATTTAGCTAATTTATTTTTTAATTTATCTTTATTTTTAATTAATTTAAGATGATCAATTAAATAATTACTTAATTTTAATAATAGATTAGCTATTTTTTTAGAATAAATTAAAGCCGCAAATAATAAAATAACTAAAATTGTCGTAATATAACCTAAAATAACTACCCAATTATAAAAAGGATTAATATTAAA
>CANQIN010000125.1 GCA_947623995.1 uncultured Bacilli bacterium
TCAATAAATATTGCATGACTATAAAGACTTTTAAGTTTTTTAATAAGTTCTATATCTTCTTTTCCATATATGATAAAACATCCATCTAAAATTGTTTTCAAAATATTTTTACTTTTTAGAGTACGAATATCAATTACGGCATTTGTATAGGCTAAATTTGCCCCATTAATGGTAAAGCCATCAAAATTAATATTATCTAATTTACTTTCTTTTAAGTTAACATTGCTTAAATCTTTATTATAAACTTTATCTAAATTTTTAAATTTTTCTGTTTCATGAAAAGTGGCTCCAACAACTTTAACATCTGTAAAATCTATATCGTAAACAGGAATTTCATTAAAATCAGCATATCTAAAATCTTTCATTTTGCCTCTTTTTTTACCTATTATTTGTAAAACAAATACGGCATTATCACCTAAATATTTTAATTTTGGATCATATTTCATTCGGTCACATTCACTATCGCTAAAAATATATTCTTTTTCTAAGATTAGTTTATTTCTTATTTGTTCTAAATATTTTCGATAATTATTTTTTAAAATATAAAAAATATTTTGGCTTGGTAAAATTGGCATTAGAAAAGTTTTATTGACTTCCATTATTTCTGTATTTTCATTAATTGTTTCTTTGCTTTTAAAAAAATCTAATATTTCATCTAAAATTATTTTTAAATCATAAGTATTTGTTAAAGTAATGCCATTATATTCACAAAACTTTTTAATGCTGTTATTAAGTAGTGGCATAGTTTCAAGATTTTCATATTTTTTTAAGTAATTTTCATCTTTCAATTGATAATCAATTATAATCTTTTTTAATAATAAATCATGATAACGAGATATAATTAATTGTTGTAATTCAAGATTAGCAAATTTGTTAAAAATATCTTTTTTATTAATTGCATAAAATAATTCATCAATATCTACATTTAAATTCCAATCATTTGTAGCATTCATTAATTCTATAAGTAATATTTCTTCTTTTAAATGTTCTTTTAAATTTTCTAAATTATTATTTAATTCTAATTCTAGATTATTATTAGTTTTAAACTTTAAATTAGGAATGCCATTTTCATTATTTTCTTGTTCTTGTAAATCTTCATAAATTTGTTTTTGTTTATTTAATTCATAATTATTAATAATATTATTAAACTCTTCTTCATGTGAATCACAATTAATTTGATATTTTTTTAAATCTTTAAATACATTTTTTAAATAATTTATGTTATTTAAATTTTTAACTGATAAATCCATAAAAACCTCCTTGTTTTTAAGTGAAAATACATTAACATAATTTATTAAAAAATACAAGATAGTTGTTTTGTTTCTAAAAATAAAATTAGTGAGTATTGAATTAGAAATTGCAACAAAAAATAATATTCTTGTGCAATTATATAATGATAAAGCAACAGGAGTTATATCCGCAACAGAATTTGGAATAATTAAGAATAGCAATACAGTAGAAATAGAAAAACTTAACGTAAGATTAACTGATATTGATTTTGATAGAAAAACTTTGGAAGAAAAAATAAATAATATTATTATTAATAATATTGGTGCGAGTGCCCTGCCTTTTGATATTGTTTATACTGATAAATTTCTTCCAAGAAGTTCTAATTCCAAAGTTGATTATACTTTATTAGAAAAGAGTTATAACGAAAAAGAAGAAGAAAAAAATCTTACATTAAAAAGAACTATTTAAAAGTAAAAAATAGTTCTTTTTATAATAAATTTAATTCTTTTTTTAAGCCTTCTTGTAATATTTTAGAAAAATTTAAACCTTTATTGTCAGCAAGTTTTTTTAACCACTCTGGCATAGTTACTGTAGTATTTACGGTTTTAGAAGAAATTTTTCTTTCATGTTCAATTGGATCTAATTCAACCATAGTAACAAAATCACCATCATTAAGTTTAATTTTCATATAATCATAAGTCGGATTTGGAAGTTTGTCTTTATATTCTGGTAGCATATTATACAATGCATCTTGAGCCATATAATAAGCATCATCAAATCCTATTCCAAAAGTAAATATATCATCAAAATCTATGAATTTAACATTGTATGCTTTGCCTTCTTTTGAAAAAATTGCTGGATAAAAATATTTTTTCATATATTTTTTGGATAATCATAAATGCTTTAGTACAGAAATTACAGTTTAATTCCTGTACTTTTAGCTATATTTGATAATGTCCCTTTAGGAATGTCGCCATGATGGTTAGGAATTATGCATGTTTTATCACCCTTTTTATATTTCATATGTGAACCTTTTTGACTTACAAATATCCAACCATCTTTTTCCAGGGCTTTTATCACTTTTTTTACGACCATCCTGGCCTCCTTTCTGCTAAAAATTATACTACACTTGTTAACACGTGTCAATAATATAATATGCATAAATATTAATTTGTATACACCTAAATTTTTGACATTGAAACATCAATTTAGATCAAAATATAAAAAGATAAAAAATAAGCTCTTTTTGATTAGTAGACATTTTAAGGTGCTTTTGATAAAATATGGGTGGTTGGTGATAATATTATGTTACAGATTAAAAATTTAAGTGTTAAAACAGTTGATAAAGAATTATTAAATAATATCAATTTAGAAATAAATGAGGGAGAAGTCCATGTTATAATGGGGCCTAATGGAGCGGGGAAAAGTACACTTTGTAAAAGTTTATTAGCGCATCCAAGCCTAGAAAAAACATCTGGTCAAATTATTTTTGAAGATAAAGATATAACTAATTTGAAAACTGATGAAATTGCTAAATTAGGAATCTATTATATTTTTCAATCACCACTTCCAATTGAGGGCGTTAAAAATGTGGAACTTATTAGAACGGCTTTACAAGAAAAGGGTAGTCCTATGGATATTTTTACCTTTAATAAAGAAAATAAAAAGATTTGTGAAGAATTAAATATTAATAAAGATTTTGTTCATAG
>CANQIN010000126.1 GCA_947623995.1 uncultured Bacilli bacterium
ACTCATGATGGTGAATCACAAATGGACTGGATGGCTCAAGAACAAGAACGTGGTATTACTATTACTTCAGCTGCTACAACTGCTCATTGGAAAGATCATCGTTTAAATATAATCGATACTCCAGGGCATGTTGATTTTACAATTGAAGTTTCAAGATCACTTCGTGTTTTAGATGGCGCTGTTGCCTTAATTGATGCTCAAGCAGGAGTTGAACCACAAACAGAAACAGTTTGGAGACAAGCTAGTGAATTTAAAGTTCCAAGAATCATTTTTGCAAATAAAATGGACAAAATGGGAGCTAACTTTGAATATAGTTTAAAGACGATAAAAGATCGTCTAGGGGTTAATGCTAAACCTATTGAATGGCCTATTGGAGCTGAATCTGACTTTAATGGAGTTATTGATTTAGTTACAATGAAAGCTTACCATTATGATGGTGAACAAAAAGAAGATGCTAAAGAAATAGATATTCCAGAAAATTTAAAAGCTATTGCTGAAGAAAAAAGAGCAGAATTAATTGATGCTGTTGCAGAGTTTGATGATGAAATGATGATGACTTATCTTGATGGTGGCGAAGTAACAGTTGAAATGATTAAGAAAGCTATTAGAAATGGTACTTTAAAAGCTGAATTTTTCCCAGTAATGTGTGGAACAGCTTTAGGAAATATGGGTATTAAGTTATTACTTGATGCTGTAATTGATTACTTACCAAGTCCACTTGATATTCCATCTATTAAAGGTACAACTTTAGATGGAGCTGAAGCAGAACGTCATCCAAGTGATACTGAACCATTTGCAGCTTTAGCGTTTAAAGTTATGACAGATCCTTTTGTTGGACGTTTAACATTCTTTAGAGTTTATTCTGGACACTTAAGTAGTGGTTCATATGTATTAAATTCTACGAAAGATTCTAAAGAAAGAATTGGTCGTATACTTCAAATGCATGCTAATAATCGTAAGGAAATTACTGATGTATATACTGGAGATATTGCTGCTGCAGTTGGACTTAAGAATACTACTACAGGAGATACTTTATGTGATGAAAAGAAACCAATTATATTGGAAAGTTTAGTAGTTCCTGAACCAGTTATTCAATTAGCTGTTGAACCAAAAAGTAAAGCTGACCAAGATAAAATGGCTTTGGCTTTACAAAAACTTGCTGAAGAAGATCCAACATTTAAAGTTCATACTGATCATGAAACAGGTCAAACTGTAATTGCTGGTATGGGTGAGTTACATTTGGATGTATTAGTTGATCGTATGAAGCGTGAATTTAATGTAGAAGCTAATGTTGGTGCTCCACAAGTTGCTTATCGTGAAACAATTAAACAAGCAGGTGATTGTGAAGGTAAGTATATTAAACAATCAGGTGGTCGTGGACAATATGGACACGTTTGGGTTAAATTTGAACCCAATACTGATAAGGGTTATGAATTTGTAGACCAAATCGTTGGTGGTGTTGTTCCTCGTGAATATATACCAGTTGTTGATAAGGGATTACAAGAAGCAATGCAAACAGGTGTACTTGCAGGATACCCTATGATAGATGTTAAGGCTACATTATTTGATGGAAGTTATCATGATGTAGACTCTAACGAAATGGCATTTAAGATTGCAGCTAGTTTAGCATTAAAAGAAGCTAAAAATAAATGTAATCCAGTTTTACTAGAACCTATTATGAAAGTTGATGTTACAACTCCAGATGAATATTTTGGTAACGTAATGGGAGACTTAACTTCTCGTCGTGGTAAGCCACTTGGACAAGAATCTGTAGGTAATGCTGTAAAACTTAGTGCAATGGTTCCACTTTCAGAAATGTTTGGATATGCTACTAACCTTCGTTCTAATACACAGGGTAGGGCAACATTTGTAATGTTCTTCGATCATTATGAGGAAGTTCCTAAAAATATTGCTGAAGAAATTATTAAAAAGAGTGGAAATTAATTAAAATTAATATCAAAATAGTTGAAAAACTTTCAATTATTAGATAAAATATATGTTGTAAATGAAAAAGGAGGAAATTAATAATATGGCAAAACAAAAATTTGATCGTTCAAAACCACATGTTAACATTGGTACAATTGGACACGTAGATCATGGTAAAACTACTTTAACTGCTGCTATTACAAAAGTATTAGCTGGAAAAAATGGTAATGAAGCTGTTGATTTCGCTAATATTGATAAGGCACCAGAAGAAAGAGAACGTGGTATTACTATCAATACTGCTCACGTTGAGTACAGTACTGATAAAAGACATTATGCACACGTAGACTGCCCTGGACATGCTGATTATGTTAAAAACATGATTACTGGTGCAGCTCAAATGGATGGAGCAATCTTAGTTATTGCTGCTACTGATGGACCTATGGCACAAACTCGTGAACACATCTTACTTGCTCGTCAAGTTGGAGTACCTAAAATGGTAGTATTCATGAATAAATGTGATATGGTTGATGATCCAGAATTACTAGACTTAGTAGAAATGGAAATTCGTGATTTATTAACTGAATATGAATATGACGGAGATAATACACCTATTATTCGTGGTTCAGCATTAAAAGCTCTTGAAGGAGATCCTGCATGGACTGATAAGATTAATGAATTAATGGATGCAGTTGATACTTGGATTCCAACTCCAGAAAGAGATAATGACAAACCTTTCTTAATGAGTATCGAAGATGTATTCACAATTACTGGTCGTGGTACAGTTGTTACTGGACGTGTTGAACGTGGACAATTAAAACTTAACGATGAAGTTGAAATCGTTGGTATTAAGGAAACTAAGAAGACAGTTGTTACTGGAATTGAAATGTTCCGTAAACAATTAGATTATGCTGAAGCAGGAGACAATGCTGGAGTATTATTACGTGGTATTGCTCGTGAAGAAGTTGAACGTGGACAAGTTCTTGCTAAACCAGG
>CANQIN010000127.1 GCA_947623995.1 uncultured Bacilli bacterium
AAAGATAAAGCTATGAAATTACTTAAAATTAAATTATATGATAATATGCGTTTAGAAAAAGAAATGAAAGAGGGAAGTGAACGGAAAAGTAAAATTGGAACTGGTGACCGTTCTGAAAAAATTAGAACTTATAACTATCCTCAAAATCGAGTAACTGACCATCGAATTGGTTTTTCGGTTATGAGTTTAGATCGCGTGATGGATGGTGAGTT
Source organism: uncultured Bacilli bacterium (assembly GCA_947623995.1). Lineage (GTDB taxonomy): Bacteria > Bacillota_I > Bacilli_A > RF39 > UBA660 > Ventrenecus. Next base: position 213 of record CANQIN010000127.1, read on the forward strand.
AGAACCAATTATTGAAGCTCTAATAACTGAAGATTTAAAAAGAAAATTAGCTGGAGAGTAGTTTTAAATTATTTTAGACTTGAATTTATTATAAGAAAAAGTTATAATTTAGTCAGAAAGAAACAAAATCTTTCTTACATATATTATGCTTTATTGCATAATATAATATTGGATATAAAAAGAGATACACCTGATATTTACTGGTTAGGTGTTCTCAGTCCAAAATTATTTGTTGAGAGCACCTATTCATTAACGAGTAGGCGTCTTTTTTTAATCCTTTTTGTCGTAAATTTTTGATAGTACAATTAATATTACTATCAAGATTATTAAGTAAGTCAAAATTTATTCCTTTCATAGGACCGCCTCCTTCCATTAAAAATATTTTTGTTCTGCACCTAGTTAAGGTGTTTTTTTAATTTATAGGATTTGAACTAATAACGAATGTATGCTAAAATGACGTTATGAGTGATGTTATGAAACCAGATTATATTAGTGATGCTGATTGGCATATTCTTGTAAATAAATATTCTAATTTAGAAGAAGTAATTGATAAATTAAATAAACATTATCCTGTTCAATATTTAATTGGGAATGTTCCTTTTTTAAATACAACTATTAAAGTTGATGAAAGATGTTTAATTCCAAGATTTGAAACTGAATATTTAGTAGATGATGTAATTAAGATACTTAAAGAATATCATAATCTTAAAATATTAGATTTAGGTTCTGGTAGTGGGTGTATTGGCATTGCCTTAAAGAAAAATTTAGATGCTCATGTTACTTGCGTTGATATTAGTGATGATGCTATTAGTTTAGCTAAAGAAAATGCTTTATTAAATCATGTTGATATTAATTTTATTAATAAATCAATGTTTGATATTAGCTATGAAAATTATGATGTGATAGTTAGTAATCCTCCTTATGTAAGGCGTGATGAAGAAGTTGGATTAGAAACTAAATATGAACCTTCTATTGCTTTATATGCTAGTAATAATGGTTTGTATTTTTATGAAGAAATTATAAAAAAAATTAATAAGTTAAAAAACAAACCAATATTAGTTGCATTTGAAATAGGTTGTGAACAAGCTTCGGCAATTGAATCTTTTGTTAAAAAAATGTTACCTGATTATAATTTTCTTCTAAAAAAAGATTTAGCAGGCAAAGATCGATATATTTATTTGAAAAAGTGTGAAAAAAATGATAAAAAAACCTCAAAAAATGTGTAAAAATTCAGGAAAAAACCTTGAAAAGTGTGATATGTATGATATAATTTATAAAAAATAAGGTGATATTAATGCAAAGATTTATTATGGAAAAATTAGAAAAATGGAAAAATGATAAAAATCGTAAGCCTCTTATTTTAAAAGGAGCAAGGCAAGTTGGGAAAACTTATATCCTAAAAGCTTTTGGGAAAAAATATTATCAGAATACCGTGTATTTTAATTTTGACCATGACGAAAATCTTAAAGATTTATTTGCTGTTTCTAAAGAACCGAAAAGAATTATTGAAAAATTAATTTTAATAAGTGGAAGTAAAATAGAACCTGAAAAGACTTTAATAATTTTTGATGAAATTGGTGAATGTCCAGATGCCCTAAATTCCTTAAAGTATTTTTGCGAAGAGGCTAATGAATATCATATAGTATCAGCAGGGTCATTATTAGGAATTAGACTTTCACATACTTCTTTTCCAGTTGGTAAGGTTGATTTTATGAATCTTTATCCGATGAGTTTCAGTGAGTTTTTAATAGCAGATGGATGTCAAAATTTAGTTTCATATATGAATAGTATAAAAAAATGCGAAAATTTAGATAATATCTTTTTTTCACTATTAGAAGAAAAATTAAAAGTCTATTTTATTGTGGGTGGTATGCCTGAAGCTGTTAATGAATGGGTTTTAAATAAAAACATTGAAAATGTTAATAAAATTTTAGATAACATATTAAATGCTTATGAAAGTGATTTTTCTAAACATACTAGTAATATTTTTGCAAGTAAAATATCATTAATTTGGAATAGTATTCCTTCTCAGCTTGCTAAAGAAAATAAAAAATTTGTATATCAAGTTATTAAGAGTGGGGCTAGAGCTAGAGAATATGAAGAAGCCTTAAATTGGTTATATGACGCTAATTTAATAGAAAAAATTTATAATATTTCTAAACCTTCATTTCCTCTAAAAGCATATTATGATTTAAACTCATTTAAAATTTATTTAAACGATGTAGGGTTACTTAGAAAAATGGCTGGACTTGATAGTGACATTATTTTAGAAAAAAACAAATTGTTTGAAGAATTTAAGGGTTCTTTTACGGAAAATTTTATTTTAAATATGTTACATTATGTGTATGATAATGAACCATCTTATTATACCTTTAAACAATATGAAATAGATTTTATAATTCAAAGGAAAAATAAAATAATTCCGATTGAAGTAAAAGCTAATAAAAATAAAAATCATCAAAGTTTAACTAGATATAATGAATTACATGATAATAAAGTATCTATTAGATTTTCTTTAGACAATTTAAAAAAAGATGGCAAAATAATTAATATTCCATTATTTTTAGTAGAATATATTAATAATTTTCTTGAATAAAATAAAAAAATAATAAACATAAATAAAATAGGTGAGATAATGAAAAAAATAATACCGATTTTATTTGTGTTTTTTCTATTTT
>CANQIN010000128.1 GCA_947623995.1 uncultured Bacilli bacterium
TTTTAGAAGATTTAGAAATTATTACGAATGCTAAAATAGTTAAATATCAAAATTTACCAGATATTAATGATTTAGGTATTTCTAAACAAGTTAAATGTGATTTAGATAAAACAATTGTAATGACTACTAATGCTAAGAATTTAAAAGACCATTTAAAAAAATTAGAAAAATTAGCTTTAAATATTAAAGAACCTTTTTATTTAGAAAATTTAAAAGAAAGAATTAATAATTTAAAAAATAAGATCATTTTTATTTATGTTGGAGGTTATACTAAAACTGCGAAAAAAGAACTTATAATGCGTTATACAGATGCGTTGTGTTCCTTAAGTAGTTGTCAAAAAGGAATATTGTATGGAAGTGGTTTAACCCTTTTAAAAATTAGTGAAAAAATTCCTGATAAAATGATTAAGGAAGTTTTAGAAAGTCCAATTAGACAAATAATGAAAAACAATAATTTAGAAACTGATAAAATTATTAATGAAATTAAAGAAAATAATTATGAAAAATTATATAATGTTAAAAATAATTGTTTTGAAAATATTTATGATACTAAAGTATTAGATGCTTATTTAGTAGTAAGAAAAACTCTAGAGACTGCTTTTTCAATTGCCGGTATGTTACTTACAACTTCATCACTAGTTATTAATGAACAAGAAAATAAAAATATAATGGAAATCTGATTTTGTAAGTGTTTTAAAAGAGAAAAAGGTTTGCAAAAAGCTTAAGTCTAATGTATAATACTAAACATGAAAGGACGTGCTTTATATGGCAAAAAATACAGAAAAAATTACAATTAAAATTGAAGGAGAAGAATGGCAAAAAGCCTTAGATAAAACTTTTAAAAAGAAACAAAAAGATGTTAAGATTGACGGTTTTAGAAAAGGTGCTGTACCTAAAGAAGTTTATTATGAAAAAGTAGGTGTGGAATCATTATTTATGGATTCATTAAATGATGTTGCAGAAAGTGCTTATAAAAAAGCTTTAAAAGAAGCTAAAATAAAACCAATTATTGAGCCAGATCTTGATGTTACTGCTGTTGACAAAGATAGTGCAACTTTTGAAATTACTTTAATAGGTAAACCTGATATTACTTTAGGAGCTTATAAAGATTTAAAAATAAAAAAAGATAAAGTAGAAGTTACTGATGAAGAAATTGCTAATGAAATTGAACATTTAAGAAATGAATTTGCTGAAATTAAAGTTAAAGAAGATGGTGTTGTAGAAACTGGTGATACAGCTGTTATTGATTTTAAAGGATTTGTTGATGGTAAAGAACTAGATGGTGGTTCTGGAGCTAACTATCCATTAGAAATTGGTTCAAATACTTTTATTCCAGGATTTGAAGATGCCGTTTTAGGAATGAAAGTTGATGAAACTAAAACAATTGATTTAAAATTTCCTGATAACTATACTCCAGATTTAGCTGGTAAAAAAGTTAAATTTGATGTTACTGTAAAAGAAATTAAAACTAGAATTTTACCTGAAATAGATGATGATTTCTTTGAAGATTTAGGTTATGATAAAGTAACTAATGAAAAAGAGTTAAAAGATGAAGTTAAGAAAATCTTAATGGAAAGAAAACAACAAGAACTTGATGATAAATATATTGAAGATATTTTAAGTAAAGCATCTGATAATATGAAAGTAGAATTAGATGAAGAAATTATTCATGATGAAATTCATCGTTTAATGAGTCAATTTGAAGAACAATTAAAAATGCAAGGTTTAACAATAGATCAATATTTTGAATTTACTAAAATGACTCATGATGATTTACATAAAAATATGGAACCAGAAGCTATTAAAAGAATTAAATATCGTTTCTTATTAGAAGAAGTTGCTCTAAAAGAAAAAATTGAAGTAACTGAAAAAGAAGCTGATAAAGATGCTGAAGAAATGGCTAAAAATTATGGTATTACTAAAGATGAATTAATGAAAGCATTTGGAAGTAAAGAAGTATTAATGTATGATGCTAAAATGCGTAAAACATTAGATTTCTTAAAAAATAATTAAGTGTAAAAAGGATTGAACCAAAATTGATAGGTAACAATCCTTTTAATTTTCTTTTAATTCTAAATAAATATCTGGCTTAAAATTATGGTCAGTTATTTTTTTGTCTCCACTATTATCTATTTCTTTTAATTGATTGGTATCAATTAAAAAGTAGGTATCTTGTAAATAATCTTTGCCATCTTCACTAACTGGGTCATCCCAAGTTAAATCCAGGTGATACCAATTATTATCTAAATAAACCGCATTCCAAACATGTCCTTCTTTTGTTGGGTCATCAGGGGTCATTGCCACTTTAAAATTAGGAATATTCATTTTATCTAAAAATAAGGCCATTGTATCTGTATAACCATTACAGGTTGCATATCCTTCAAAAAGTAAGCCATAAGCTAAATAAGATTGATAAATACTTTCTCCGTTTTCATTTCTAGTAACATCATATTTGGTATTATTAATTATATAATCATGAATTGTTTTAATCTTTTCTCTATCACTCATTGTATCATTTATAAGTTCTTTATATAATTCATCTACTTTTTTATTAATAGCATTTATATGGTCTTCATTATAAAAATACGTAACATTTACAATAACTTGTCCTGATTCTTTAATAATGGTTTGCATATTACTAAAACCATTATAGGGATGAACAAAATTATTAATATGAGTTAGTAAATCTTTATCTTGACTAATTTCTTCACTATCTTTTAGGCAATCCGTATATTCTTTGGGACAATAGTAAGTAAAAGTTTTCCAACCATTATTAACTATCGTATAAAAAACATTTTTAATATCTTGTTTACTTAA
>CANQIN010000129.1 GCA_947623995.1 uncultured Bacilli bacterium
AATTAGCAAATGAAAAAAGAAAAAATAATATAATAGTTAAAATAGTTATGAAGAGTAAAAATTTTAAATTTCAAAAAAAATCTTTAGAAAAAGAAGGATATAAAATTGTTTAATCTCTAAGGGTTTAATTCCCCGAGGCTCTGCCTCGAAATAAATTGTGATATAATAAGATGCGAGAGATAAAAAAGGAGAAATATGAAATGAGCAATTATATACATAAATCTCATAATGTAAGTATCTTATTATATCACTATGTATGCCCGGCAAAGTATAGAAGAGTGATTTTTGATGATTCAGTTGATAAAGTACTTATACAAACATGTAAAGAAATAACTAAACGTTATGAAATAAATGTTGTTGAAATAGGTACAGATGGAGATCATGTCCACTTTTTGATACAGTCAATTCCAAGATTAGCTCCAGCTGAAGTAGTACGGATAATAAAAAGTATTACAGCAAAAGAAATATATAGATTATGTCCATATGTAAAAGAAAAATTGTGGGGAGGAAACTTGTGGACAGCAGGATATTTTGTAAGTACGGTAGGAAAGCATGGCAATGAAGAGCAAATTAAAAATTATGTAAGAAATCAAGGTAAGGAATATACTCAAATGTATAGAGGACAACTACAATTATTTGAATAGGGCATACATAAGCGGATACCTCGCTCTCGAAGAGAGTCAATCGTTCAGTGAACGATTGAGGGCTCTGCCCCGAGGTAGTTCATTATAAATTGTAAGTGAAAACTTACGATTTTTTTGATTTAAGATATAAATATGTGTTAAAATTAGATAAAGATAGAAGGTGCTAAATAATATGAAAAAAATATATAGAGTATTAATGTTAATCATAATAGCATCTTTAATATTTGTATTAAGTACAACATATGGATATTGGGAAACAAAAGTAGAACAAAATGAAAGTAGTTATATAAAAAGTTTATGTATGGATGTAAGTATTATAAATGAAGAAAATGATATATTATTAGAAAATGCTCAACCAATAGAAGATAGTAAAGGATTAAGTTTACAACCATATAAATTTAGTATAAAAAATAATTGTAAAACAACAGCTAAATATAATATAAATTTTGAGTTATTAACAGGAACAACATTAAGTGATAAATATGTAGCAATAAGTTTAAATGGTAAGAAAAATGGTATATTAAATGAACTAGATAAAACAAATACAACAGTAGAAAATGCTTTAAATGAAGAAGCAGGATATAGCCTAGAAGAAGGAACATTAGATGGAGGAGAAGAAAAAAGTTTTGAACTAAGATTATGGATGGATGAAAGTGTAACAGTAGAAGATGCTGATTCCATGAATAAAACATTAAAAGGTAAAATAACTTTAATAGCAGATTATATACCACAATTAGTATTAAGAAATACTTTAGAAGAATGGGGAAGTACAGATACCATAAAGATTCATGGCTATAGTAGTTATCATAAAATAGTAGCATACAGTGTAACCAAAGAAGAAGGACAATATAATTGGGAAAGTATTGAAGGAAAAAAAGAGATAGAAGAAGAAAAAGAAGTAAAAGAAAGTGGAAAATATTATGTAAGTATCAAAGATGAAGTAGGTGGAGTTTCAACCAAAGAAATAATAATAGATAAGATAGATGATAAACTACCAGAAATATTAGAATTAAATATAGATAAAACATGGGGAACAAGAAAAGAAATAAAAGTTTTAGCAATAGATAGAGAAAGTGGAATAGTAGCTTATCAAATAACAAAGAGTTTTGAGCCTGAAAAAGATTGGAACGAAATAGAAGAAACAACAGAAGAACAAACATTTACTAAAGAAATAACAGAGAATGGCGAATGGTATGTACATATCAAAGATAAATTAGGAAACGTTAAAACAGATAGTATTAATGTTGATAACATCGATACAGATGGACCAACAATAACAATTGAAAATAATTATAATGATACATGGACAAAAGATAATGTAAATATCATATTAAATATTAATGAAACAGGAAGTGGAATAGACTACTGCGAAGAAAGTACAGATGATAATGAATATACAAGAATTGAACAAGAAATAAGTAATAGTACAACTTTAACATATACAGGTGATCATAATGAAACAAGATACTATAGGTGTTTCGATAAAGTAGGAAATGAGAGTAATAAAGAAAATACAACATTAAAAATAGATCAAACATTACCAACAATCGAGAAAGTAGAAAAAGATGAGAATGGATATACAAATGGCAAAGTAAAAGTAACAATAACAGCTCATGATGATGTTGGGTTAGATGTAAATCCATATACCTTTGATGGAGAAGTATGGCAAGAATCTAATGAAAAAGAATATCAAAATAATGATGACAACATCATCATTAAAGTAAAAGACCATGTTGGAAACGTTGCAACATATGAAGGAGAAATAAAAGTAGATAATATAGATAGTGAAGGACCAACAATAAGTATCGAAAATGATTATGATAATATATGGACAAATAATGATGTATCAGTTGTATTAAACTTAAGTGATAATTTAAGTGGAATAGATTACTGTGAAGAGAGTACAGATGATGAACAATATACAAGAATAAATGAAGAAATAATAGAAAATACAATAGCCTTAAAATATAATGAAGATAAAAATGAAGTAAGACATTATAGATGTTATGATAAAGTAGGAAATGTTAGTAATGGTGTATTAACAAATTTAAAAATAGATAAAACCTTACCGACAATAAATAATGTAACAAAAGATAATGAAGAAATAACAAATGGAAAAGTAAAAGTAAGTGTTGAAGCAACAGATGA
>CANQIN010000130.1 GCA_947623995.1 uncultured Bacilli bacterium
CTTATGCTTATTAATATTACTTTTCTTTTTTTCTCATTTTTATCAACATACTTTTCAAGTTTCATTTATATAGCCTTCTTTCTACTATATAAATATAACATTGCATCGTTTAAAAATCAACCGATATCAGCGCATATTTTATTTATCTTTTTGTTACACTTTTGGTAATTGGAGATGGATTATATGCAATTTAAAGAAGCAGTTAGTAAAAGAATATTAGAATTATGTGATAAAAATCATTATTCACCAAATAAACTTGCTGAAATGTCTACTATTCCACCTACAACTTTAAGATCTATGCTAGCAAATAAAGTAGAAAATCCTAGTTCATATAATATTTATAAAATATGTAAATTATTTAAAATAGAAATGAAAGATTTTTTTGATACAGACTATTTTAAAATTAATAAAATAGATGATGACTAATAAAAATATTTTTTAATTTATAGACTTACCATTCACATATAATTTATAGCCATTAAAGTCAATATTACTATTACTATTATCAGCATTATCAATAGAAGTTATATAACTATCACCTGTTAATTTAATTTTAGATGTTTTATCTAATTTTAATTTTATTTCTTTAGCAGAATTTTCACCATTTATTGTTCCTACATAATAAGAATTTGTATTCATAGTCATATCAAGAGTAGAAATAGAATCTATAACAATATTACCTTTAGCTTCTTGGTTTTCCATTGATAATTCAACAATCCCACCATTTGAACCATCAACACCCCAAGAGTCTTTCCCTGCTCTTAAAAAATTACCAGTAGAATCATTATTTATAAATTTATTATTTTTTAAAGTAATTTTGGAACTTGTATTAGTAATATAGAAAGTATCACCTTTATTAGTGGTTATTGTTGAATCAGTAGCATTAAACTCTGATACACCAGTAGAAGCATCCCCACTCATAGATTGATATAGAAAAATATTTTTATAAGTTGTAGATTGACCATTTAATTTATTATTAGTGTCAGTTAAAGTTACATTTTGAAGAGTAATTTTATTTTTACCTTCAATTACAACACCTTCTGATGCAGTAGAAATTAAAGAAGCATTTTTAACCGTTATATCAGCAGTTGAATAAATGCTAGGAGAACCTGCGCCTGTTGTTTTATAGGTTCCACCATCAACATTTACTTTCCCACCACCACGATCAGTTCTAATAGCTGCACTTGATACACCTGAAGTATTAATATTAAGATTTTTGGCAATCATAGTTCCTCCACCAGTTGTCATAATTCCACCTGAGTTATCTTTTGTAGTTGTTATTTTTGAATCGCTAATTGTTACTTGGATACCATCACTATTTGTATTATTTGTTGTTGCACTTCCTCCATAACTAAATACACCATTTGCTCCTGTAGCATTTGTATTTACTGTTATATTTTTAAGAGTCAAGTTTGCTCCATCTTTAGCAATAATACCGGAATTAGTACCATAAAAACTAGTATTATCCCCACCATCCGAATCACCACTTTTATCTACTTTAATATCTGATAAATTTACATCAATCTCGCCACTAACTATAATCGCATTTTCTTCTTTTTCTGTACTTTCATATTCGCCACTTGTTTTTGTAGTAGATTCAGTAATTTCTTTTACAGCTGAATAAGATATATTTGTATTTTGTTCTACTCCCATACTTTGATTAGGATTATTGTTAGAATTTACATTATCTTTAAAATTATTAATAACTAAATTTTCCGTAAAAGTAAGTCCACTTGTTAAAATAATTACTCCTAAAATATAGATTAATATTTTATCAGTATTAATAAATGTTTCTTTAAAAGATTTTTTATTAAATTTTGACATAGCCAAATAAAGTACAATAATAGATAGAGTTAAACTTTCTATTCCCAAAAGAATTAAGTAAATATAATTATTATTGGCATTATTTTCTTGTTGTCCTCCCATTGGCTCCATAACACCATTATTATTTGGCATATCTGGTGGAGTTCCCATAGAATTATCCCCATCAGGTTTTTCTGGTGGCTCTCCTTGATTATCACCATTAGGCAATTCTGGTGGCTCATTTCCATTTTGACTCATATTTGGCATATTATTAAAAGATTTAGTGCTTAATCCTGTAAAAACAATACTTCCACATAATAATAAAATAATAACAATTGATATAATGTTTTTAGTTTTTCTTTGCATAATGTTTTTCCTCTCTTTTTAATAAACTTCAAACTAACTATATCAAATATAAATGATGATATTGTGAAATTTAATAATTAATTTTTCATTTCTTTATTTAACTTATGTGCATAATATAAACCAATTAAAGAACTAACAACAAATATTAATAAATCATAATTATAAAATGATCCATTTTGAATAAAATTAATTATAAAATCAATAATAAATACAATTAGTATAACTGAATTGATAGCTAATAATAATAATTTATGTTTCTTTTTACAAAAGATATAATTTAAAATTAATAAAAAGGCATAAATAAGATATTCATAAGACATTATTTTAAATACATTCCAAGTATTATTAAGCATCGAAATTATTTTCGTAGTTTCTTCATTAGATAAATTCAAAATCATATTTAAATTTGCTCCAATTGAAGAAATAGAAATATATCCAACCCATAAAAAGAATAATAAAGGTACAATAATTACACTGCTTAATAAAACATAATTTTTAATTTTTTCTCTTTTACTATCTTTCTTTTTTTTCATCATTTTTAATCTTTACTCCTTTATTCTATTTCATAGACATTGTATCATGAATTTAATAACTTTTTTAATATTTAT
>CANQIN010000131.1 GCA_947623995.1 uncultured Bacilli bacterium
TAATTTTTATATTTTAAAATTAGATATTAAAAAATATTTTTATAATATTAATCATGATAAATTAAAAGAAATGATTAAAAATGATTTAAATAATACTGAATTTAAAATTATAAGTAATATTATAGATAGTACTAATGAAGATTATATTAATAAAATAATTAATAAACTTGGAAAAGGAAGAGATTTGCCACTTTATCAAAAAGGTAGAGGACTACCTATTGGTAATTTAACCAGTCAATTTTTATCAATATATTATTTATATCAATTGGATCATTTTATTATTCATAAGTTACATCTAAAATATTATGTTCGTTATATGGATGATTTTATAATAATTCATGAAAATAAAAAATATTTAGAAAAATGTTTAAAAATAATAATTAATAAGTTAAATAAAGAATATAAATTAGAAATAAATGAAAATAAAACTAATATTATTAATATAAAAGATGGTTTTATATTTTTAGGTTATAAATTTTTTCTAAAAAATAATAAAACAATTTGTATATTAAGAAATGAAACTTATAATAAATTTAAGAAAAATATTAAAAAAAGAAAATATTTTTTTGATAATAATATAATTAATTTTGAACAATATTTTTCTTCAATTAATAATTATTTATATTCTTATAAATATGGAAGTATTAAGAAAATTAATAATTATATTAAAAGTGTAATATGAGTGGATATAATAGATATAAAATCTTAAAAAAATGTTTTAATAATTATTGTATTATATTTATTAATAATAGTTATGGTATAGATAAAGAAATATTAAAAGATATAAATAAAAGTATCTCTTATATTATTGTTGATAATTTAACTATTATTAAAATATATAATTCTTATAATAATCAATATAATAAATATTTTTATTATGAATGCTTAAAAACTATTATATTTAGTTTATTTACTAGTGCTTAAAAGCACTAGTAATTTTAAGTTAGATGTTATATAATTGTTATAAGAAGGAGGGCTTAAGTAATGAAAAAAATACCTTATGGAAAAATAGATTTTAAAAGATTAATAGAAGAAAATTGTTATTATATAGATAAAACAATGTATTTAGAAAAATTAGAAAATGTTCAAGATACATTATTTTATTTAAGACCAGGAAGATTTGGTAAAAGTTTATTTACAAGTATGATGACTTATTATTATGATATAAATAGTAAAGATTTATTTGATAAATTATTTGATGGTTTATATATTCATGAACATCCAACTAATGAAAAAAATAGTTATTATATTTTAAAATTTGATTTTTCTGGAATAGATTCTGCTGAAAAAGAAAAAGAAGCATTAGAAAAAGAATTTAAAAGTTGTGTAATTAATGGTATAAATGTTTTTTTAGATAAATATAATTTTACATATGAAATAGTAAAAGATGATAGCATACCAATAATTTTAAAAAGTTTTTTAACCTTTTTTAAAGGTTTAAAATTAGAAAATAAAATATATATTTTAATAGATGAATATGATAATTTTACCAATGCAATATTAGAAGGCAATGCTGAGCGTTTTAAAAATATTGTTGGAAACGAAGGATTTATTAAAGCTTTTTATGCATCAATAAAAGAATATATAGGCCTAGGAGTAATAGGAAGATTTTTTGCAACAGGAATATGTCCAATAACATTAGATAGTATGACAACTGGATTTAATATAGCAACAAATATATCAAACTATGAAGAATTTAATAGTATGATTGGTTTAACTCATAAAGAAGTAGATAATTTATTAAATGAAGTAGTAGAAGAAAAAAATAAGCGTGAAGAAATAAAACAAATTATGATTGAAAATTATGATGGTTATTTGTTTAATGAAGATGCTAAAGAAAAAGTCTTTAATGCAACATTAGTAATGTATTTATTAAACTTTTATCAATTATATAAAAGTATTCCTAAAGAAATAATGGATAGTAATATTGCTTTTAATTCTGGAAAAATAGATAATTTAATTGAATTAAAAAATAATAGTTTTTATAAAGAATTATTAAATGAAATAATGAAAAATGAACATATAAAAGGTATCTTAAAAAATAAATTTGATTTAACACGTGATTTAGAAAGTGATGATATAATAAGTTTATTATATTATTTTGGTTATTTAACAATCGAATCAGATATATATGGAGGATATTATTTTAAAATACCAAATGAGGTAATGAAAGTATTATATGGAAATTATTTTACTAAAAAATTAAAAGAAAGTGGAATAGGATATGATAATAAAACTATTAGTGAAATAAGTAAAGAATTAGTAACAGGTAATATTGATAAATTAAATAATTATGTAAGTGAAGTATTAAAAAAATTAGATAATAGAGATTTTATTAAAATAGATGAAAAAGGAATAAAAATAATTTATTTTACAATGTTACTAAATAATGAATACTATAATGTATATAGTGAATATGTAAGTAATAATGGATATATAGATATTTATTTAGAAAAGAAAAATCCAAATATACCTAATAATATAATGATTGAATTAAAATATATAAAGAAAAAAGATTATAGTGAAGAAATATTAAAAGAAAAAATAGAAGAAGGAAAGAGTCAATTATTAAGTTATAGTGAAGATAAAAGGCTTGGTAATCCTTTAAAATATTTAGTAGTATTTGTTGGTAATGAATTAAAAATTATTAATCTAATTGCGTGATAAAAATTAGTGACTTTTTAAAATGGTTTTGTTATAATAGAAAACTATAAAATTTAAAAGGTCGT
>CANQIN010000132.1 GCA_947623995.1 uncultured Bacilli bacterium
CATAAAAAAATGTAGTTACCCGAAGGTAACTACTTAAAAGAATAAAAAGGGGTTGACTAGTGTGATACTAGCACCAATTCGCCTTTAAGTGAATTGGTAGTTCATATACTAAACGATTTAGATTAGTTTGTCAACGATTTTTTGAAACTTTTTTTAAAAAAATTTTTAGTAAAATCTTTTGCCATTTATTAAAGGATTTATAACGCGTTTTTTAACATTAGGTAAGTCGATTTTGGGAATATCTTTTTTCTTAATTGTTGTAAATTTTTGCCATAGATTAAGAAGTAAAGAATCATTACTACTTAATAATTTTTTTATTAAATCTTGTTCAGATAAAAGATATAAATCATCATAAGTAATTATATTTTTTCTAATAGAGTATTTAGTTATTTTAGCTAATAATTCCATCATATAATTATCTTCATTAGAATGACAATATAAATCAACTAAATCATTATTTTGTAAAACTAATTGACCAACATCATAATTTTTAAAGCCTATTTCATCTTCATGATTTTTATTTTGATAAATAGTTGTATTAGCTAAAATATTTTTAATATCATTAATATTCATTTTCTGAGTCCAAAATAAACTACTTAGAAAAATACCATCTAATCTATCTGCACATAAAGAAGGTCTTTCTAAATCAACAATACTATATTTTTTAAAATCAATAATATCCTCTAAATTAATTTTATCTACTTTTAAACATGTTAATAAGTATAAATCATTTTCTAAAATTTCTTTAGTTTTTTCTTCAGTACTTGATTGAGTAGCATAATCTTTATTCATATAATCAATTACATGTGAAAAACAAGGAGTAGCAATATCATGATATAAAGCCGCAAGCATTGCTTTAAAATCATTTTGTAAATACCAAGTTAATTTAGCAGTTGTAATAGAATGATCATAACGACTTACATATTCTAAAAAATTATAGATATCTTTACTAGCATAATCCATTCCACAAAAATAACCTTTGCCTTTTAAACGAATTAAAAAAGGGTCATTTAAATATTTATTAAAAGAATCGGGAATATTTTTACTTAGAAGTTGTTTGTATTCTTCTAGCATGTTGTTCACTTCCTTTTTAAGTAAAATATATTATATAACAATTATTCTTTATAAGAAATATTTTTTTTACTTGGACCCTTTAAACAATTACCATCGATATCAAATTTAGAGGCATGACATGGACATTCCCAAACATTTTCAAATTGATTATAAATTAAACTACATTTCATATGAGGACAACGATTAATGATTGTATGCTCGCCATTTTCATCATGAATGGTTGCTAAAGGTAAATTATTTTTTCTTGTAAAAGTAATATTTTTATACCAAGTTTTATTAGGAAATAATTTATTTTCAATAAAACCTTTAGCATTATCATACATATCAACAACAGAATTTTTAAGATCTTTAAAACTAATTGTTCTAGAAATAGCAAATAATTCTTCATATTTATTAGGTTTATCTAAAATTAAATCTTTTAATATTTTAGAGGCAATAGTTGCATTAGTCATTCCCCAAGTATTATATCCTGTTGCAATAAAAAGATTATTTTTAATCTTACCAATATAGGGTAGATTATCAATAGTTAATAAATCATCATTACTCCAAATATAATCAGGATAAAATTTACCAATATCATTTATTAATTCTAAATAATTTTCTTTACGATTTAAATGATTAGCTATCATATGCGAATTACTTAAAACAATTTTATAATTATCATGAAAACGATAAGATTTAGTTTGTTTATCAACTGATATAAAAGATTTATGTTCATTTACTTTAGTTTTATAAGCCATAATATATGATTGTTCATTATTAGTTTTAATTGGTAAAAACATTGGTAATAAAAAGAAAGGGTAGTGGCATGCAATGATAACTTTTTTAGCATAGATTATATTATTGTTAGCCTGACATTTATAAAGATTTTTAATTAATTTTATATCTGTAATTTTAGTTTTTTCATAAATATTAATCTTCTTTTTGCAACAAATTTTTTTTAGGGCATATACATATTTTAGAGGATGAAATACGGCTGTGTCAGAAACATATATTGAATAAAAATCCTTACCAGTTAGTTCATTTACTTTAATACCAAACTTTTCTAAAATTTCTTTTTCTTTTTTTAATTCTTTAATTTTATTAGGAGTACCAGAATAAAGATATGATGAAGTTTTTTCCAAATCACAACTAATTTTTTCTTTAGTAATTATTTTTTCTACTTCTTTAATAGCTTCTATTTGCGATTCTAAATATAATTTACTAGAATCTAATCCTTTATCTTTAAGAAGTTTTGAATAAGTAATTCCTTGTAAATAAGTTAATTTTCCTGTTGTTCTAGCTGTTAGTCCTTGTCCCACTAAATTAGCGTCAACAACACATATATTTAATTTTTCATCTTTAAGTTGATAAGCTAAAGACATTCCAGTTATACCAGCCCCAATAATTAAGATATCAACATTTAAATCTCTATCTAAAATATTAATTGGCGAATTATCCTTTTCTTCTAACCAAATACTCATTTTTTTCATCAAATCACCATTATTAGTATAGATAAAAATGCTAATTCTAAACAAAATATCAATTTATTCTTGCATTTAAGCCTTTGTTTTGGTAGAATGAAATACGTAAAAGAAATGCAGATGTAGTTCAATGGTAGAACTATAGCCTTCCAAGCTATTAACGTGGGTTCGATTCCCATCATCTGCTCCA
>CANQIN010000133.1 GCA_947623995.1 uncultured Bacilli bacterium
GAAAAGCCAAAGCCGATAAAAAATACTCTTGTTAAAAAATATACATAAGAAAAAGTCATTCTTTTTGTCATTCTGTATCCACCCCAAATATTATTCCATTTTTATCTAATAAAACATTTACTTTACTATTAACATTTAATGTATACCATTTTGGTAAAGACTGTTTTGTTTTAATATAATAATTATTTTGAATTGCTAGAACATCTGTCTTTAAACTTTTAAAATAATTAGTCGTTTTAGTAATATCTTCTTCTAAAATATGGGCAAATTTATCTTCTAATTCATTATATATTTTGGCATCTTTAAAATTATATTCACATTCATCATCTAATATATCCGCTTTAAATGTTGAATTAATATTAATAGATTTATCATCAACTTCTATTTTAGTATCATCATTATGATATAAACTAATTGTTAATTTTTTTTCTTCATTATCTTTGCAGGGAAGACTAACATAATAATTAGTACTTAAATTATTTAAAAGTTGTAAAGTAGCTGACTCTTTAGGTGTTAAAATTTGAACCATATTGTATTTTTCAAAAACCGCAAGACCATCAATTTTAACTCTTTTTTCATCACTCAAAGTTACGACATTTAAATAAGCATCTTTATAATTACTAAATAAATATCCTAAGAATTTTTCAAAATTAATATTAGCTGAGATACTTTCTTTATAATTATTATAATCAATTAATCCTTCAATCGCGGTTGATATGACTGGTGAATCTTCGGTGGTAGCAGAAAAAATTTCTTTAGGACTAATTCCTTTAGATACGACGGGATAAAAAACATTTCTCGTATTGGGGTCTCTTATTAAATAATCAACGATACTTTCTAAATGATTTTTAGCAATGTCTTCACTAAAGATAACGGTTTTTAAATGGGCTAAATAAGCATCTTTATTTAAACTAAATAAAGCCTTTTGATAAGCCATTGAAAATGTTTTATCTTTACCTTCAACTAAATAACTTTTATTAGAACCACCCCCATTTTTTTCAGAGCTACTTTTTTGACTATTTAATACTTCAAAGTTAACAACATATTCATCATTTTGATAATCTACTCCTAATCCTACAATAATTGCTCTTGAATTTAATTCTTGGTAATCATAACAACCTGTTAAAGTTAAGGTAATGATTAGTAAAAAAAATATTTTTTTCATAACTTGCTCCTTTGTTTAGTTAAATTTTTATGAGTTAACATTGGACTACGTTTTTCATCTTTATTAATTTTGGTTTTAAATAAATACTTATGTAAATAATTTTTTTCATATGGAGAGATAGGGAAGAAATAAGGTTTTCCTAAAGATGTTATTTCCGTAACGTAAATCAAAAAATAGACAAAAGCAATAACTATTCCATATAAACCAAATAACGTTGCTAAGATAAGAAAGAGAAAACGCCACTGTCTAATTGCATTAGTAACTTCTTGGTCAGTAAAAATTAAACTAGTTATAAAAGTAAAAGAAATGATAATGATCATAATAGGTGAGACAATTCCGGCTGAAACGGCTGCTTCTCCAATAATTAAGGCCCCAAGTATTGAGATAGCACTTCCATAAGAATTAGGAAATCGATAATCACTTTCTCTTAATATTTCGCATACCACCAGCATTATTAAAGCTTCAACAATGGTTGGAAAAGGAACCTCACTTCTTTGCATGGCAAAATTTACGAGTAATGATGTAGGAATAGTTTCAGGATTAAAATTTAATAAAGCAATGTATATTCCTGGAACCATCATTGTAAAGAAAAAACAAGCAAATCTTAAAATCTTTAAAAAATTAATATTTTTAGGAATACTATAATTATCAGATGGAGGATTAATAAAATCACCAAAAAAGGAAGGAAGAATTAAAGCAAAAGGAGAAGTATCAACTAAGATAACAATCTTTCCTTCTAAAAGCGCTGTAGCCACTAAATCAGGTCGTTCAGTTTTATAAACAGTTGGTAAATTAGAATTACTTTCTAAATGAAAATATTGAGCAAGTGAACCAGAATCTGTAATACCATCAATATCAATACTATCAATTACTTTCATAACTTCTTTAATATTTTCATTTTCAGCAATATCATCAAAATATAAAACATTTAACATTGTACTAGTTTTTCTACCAATTACTTTATTAACAGATTTTAAAGTATGACTTTTTATTCTTCTTTTAACTAAACCTAAATTAATTTGAATATTTTCTGTAAAAGCATCTTTAGGTCCATTTATAGCTTGTTCCGTAGTAGGTTCTGATACACTCCTGTTTATATCTGCTTTAGTTTCTAAGGCTAAAACTTCTTTACCATAAACAACAATTGTAAAACCATTAGTAATATAAAATTCAATTTGGTCTAATTCTTTTATAATGATCGTATGAGGAGATGGAATTAAACTTTTAATATCTTTTAATCTTCTTTGTTTTAAACCAGTAAGTAAAGATAAATTTTTTAAAATATAATCATTTACTTTATCTGAACCAGTAACACTTTCTAAATAAACAACATATACCGTTTTTAAAGGTGATAGTTTAACTTCTTTAATTATTAAATCAACATTTTCATTAAATTCTTCTTTTATTCTTTTAATTATTTTATTTTCCATAAAGTAATTCACCAGTTATAGTATGAAACGATTAATTATTTTTTAAACTTAAAATAAAAAAAGATTGTATTAAAACTTAAAATTTGTTAGTATTTTTTTAGAAAAAAGGTGTCATTATGGAATTAGAAATAA
>CANQIN010000134.1 GCA_947623995.1 uncultured Bacilli bacterium
ATCATTTTTAATCTTTACTCCTTTATTCTATTTCATAGACATTGTATCATGAATTTAATAACTTTTTTAATATTTATTTTAAAATACTTAAAAAAGAATAGATTGACACTATTCTTTACACTTTTTCTACTAGCTTTAATTCATTACCAACAAATACTACTAAATATTTTAAAGGATTACCAAGCCTTTTATCTTCACTATAACTTTCTAATTGACTTTTTCCTTCTTTTATTTTTTCTTTTAATATTTCTTCATTATAATCTTTTTTCTTTATATATTTTAATTCAATCATTATATTATTAGGTATATTTGGATTTTTCTTTTCTAAATAAATATCTATATATCCATTATTACTTACATATTCACTATATACATTATAGTATTCATTATTTAGTAACATTGTAAAATAAATTATTTTTATTCCTTTTTCATCTATTTTAATAAAATCTCTATTATCTAATTTTTTTAATACTTCACTTACATAATTATTTAATTTATCAATATTACCTGTTACTAATTCTTTACTTATTTCACTAATAGTTTTATTATCATATCCTATTCCACTTTCTTTTAATTTTTTAGTAAAATAATTTCCATATAATACTTTCATTACCTCATTTGGTATTTTAAAATAATATCCTCCATATATATCTGGTTCGATTGTTAAATAACCAAAATAATATAAAATACTAATTATATCATCACGGTTAAAATCAACTAATAAATCAAACTTTATTTTTAAAATACCTTTTACTTTTTCATTTGTTATTATTTCATTTAATAATTCTTTATAAAAACTATTATTTTTTAATTCGATTAAATTTCCTATTTTTCCAGAATTAAAAGCAATATTACTATCCATTATTTCTTTTGGTATTTTTTTAAAATCTTCATAGTAATTTAATAAATACATTACCAATGTTGCATTAAATACTCTTTTGTTAGCTTCTTCATTAAACAAATAACCATCATAATTTTTAATCATAATTTGTTTTATTTCTTCACGCTTATTTTTTTCTTCTACTACTTCATTTAATATATTATCTACTTCTTTATGAGTTAATCCTATCATACTATTAAATTCTTCATAGTTTGATATATCAGTTGCTATATTAAATCCTGTTGTCATACTATCTAATGTTATTGGACATATTCCTGTTGCAAAAAATCTTCCTATTACTCCTTCTTTCACATATATTTTTATATTTGCATAGAAACTTTTTATTGTACCAGTTACTATTTTGATAAATTTATCAGCACTTCCTTCTAAAATTGCATTAGTAAAATTATCGTATTCATCTACAATAATATATAATTTATTTTCTAATTTTAATCCTTGAATATAACTTAAAAACATTTTTATCATATCATCAGCAGGTTCATCAATATTTATTTCATAGTTAAAATTATAATTATTTAAAAATTTATTAATTCCTGCTATTACACATTTTTTAAAACTATTCATTAATCCTTCTTCTTGTTTATTTTCATTTATACCTGAAAAATCAAAGCTTAAAATATAATAATTATTTTTTTCTTTAGTTGGATGTTGATGAATATATAATCCATTAAATAATTTGTCAAATAAATCTTTACTATTTATATCATAATAATAAAACATCATACTTTCAAATAAACTTTTTCCAAATCTTCCTGGTCTTAAATTTATTAAGGCATCAGGCATCTTTTCTAGTTTTTCTAAATACATGGTTTTATCCACATAATAATAATTTTCTTCTATTAATATTTTAAAATTCATTATGCCATATGGTGTCTTTTTCATAACTTAAGCCCACTTTCTCTAAATTAATTTTACCAAATGTTTATCTAAAAGTCACTAAGTATTTTAATCAATGAACTATTTAAAGTAAGCCACTATTTTTTTAATATTTATTTACAAAACATTTAATAAACAAAAAAGAACTTGATTTAACAAATTCTTTAAAATAAGCTTAATTGACTTGTTTCAGGCATACCATCAAATATTCCTAAAGAACGCATTTTATCAATTGTTGTGGCATTTACTTTACCACGATTTTGAAAGTCTTCAATACTATAGAAAGGTTTTTGATTACGTTCTTCAATTATTTTGGTAGCAACAGCATCACCAAGACCATCTAAACTTCTAAATGGTAAGATTAAAGCATTCTCATCTTCTTCCATTACAAAGTTATTTCCATCACTCTTTGTTAAATTAATACATTTAAATTTAACGCCTCGAGCTGAAGCTTCTAAAGCAAGTTTTAGAGTTTCTAAAACTGACTGTTCTTTATTTGTAGCATCATAGCCTTTACTTTGAATATCAATAATTCTTGCTTTAATGGCATCATAACCTTTTAACATACAGTCTATATCAAAGTCGGTAAATCTAGTTGAAAAATAAGTTGCATAATAAACAAGTGGTTTGTGAACTTTGTACCAAGCAATTCTAAAGGCTGACATAACATAAGCTGCCGCATGAGCTTTTGGAAACATGTATTTAATTTTAAAGCATGAATCAATAAACCACTTAGGTATCTTAGCTTGTTCCATAATTGCTTTATATTCTGCCCAAGTTGCGGGATCTTTACTAGCTTTTCCTTTTCGGACAAATTCCATGATTTTAAAAGCTTTAAATGGTTCTAAGCCACCATATATAAGTTCAACCATAATATCATCACGACAACCAATTACTTTACTAAATGGCACGACATTTTTCTCAATTAATTCTTG
>CANQIN010000135.1 GCA_947623995.1 uncultured Bacilli bacterium
TGTAAATGTCAATATAAAAATGTACAAAAAAGGGAAAATAATTATGTACAAAAAAGGGAATATCCTTAATACGTAGATTATTATTTTATCCTGCTTTTTACTTTAAAAGAAATATCAATTTTCATCATTTTTTTGAATGGATAATATATCTTTAGTTCTGTAAGATTTACCATTTATAGATATTACATGTGAATGATGTAATAATCTGTCTAAAATAGCATTAGCTATCATATTATCTCCAAATAATTCACCCCATTTAGAAAAAGGTTTATTAGTAGTAATTATAGTAGAACTTTTTTCATATCTTTTATTAATTAATTGAAATAGCATATTAGATGCTTCTATATCAATTGGCAAGTAGCCAACTTCATCAATTATTAATAATTTATATTTTGCTAATGTCTTTAATTTTTCATCTAATCTATTTTGTGAATGAGATTTTTTTAATATTTCGATTAAGTCATGGCAGTTGATAAAATATGTGCTATGATTATTTTTAGCATTTTCAAGTCCTATTGCAGTAGCCAGGTGTGTTTTTCCCACACCTGGACTACCAACAAATAAAATATTTTCTTTATTTTCTATAAATCTTAAATTTTTAAAATCCATTATTTGATCTTTATTTAAACTAGGTTGAAATGTAAAATCAAAATCTTCTAATGTTTTTTGATATGGAAATCCTGCAAATTGGATTGAATGTTCTATTTTTCTTTGATTTAACATCTCTATTTCTAGATTTGTAAGCTCATATAATGAATCTACAATATCTTTCTTCTTAGTATTAATAAGTTCTATATAATTATCGATATTTTCTCTTATTTTGTCTAATTTTAAAGTCTCTAAGTTATTTAATAATTTATTGTAATTGTTCATCGTTTTTACCTCCATTTAAACTTTCTTCATCTATTCCCAATATTATTTCTATAGATATCTCTAAATTAGTTAATATTTCATTTATTTCACTTATTCTATAAATTGTTTTTGCAAATTTTTTCTCATCTAATTTATACAAATAATAAAATGCTTTTTTACTTAAATTATTTGCTTTTCTAATTTCTTTTAGTATATAAATTAATTCTTTATTATTCATTTTCATATTTCTCCTCCAATATTTCAATAAGTTTTAATACTACTTCAACACTTTCTTCAATATCCAATAATCCTAGTGTTATTGTTTCTTCATCGTAATCAGTGTATGAATTAGTTAAATAGTCATAAGCTTCTTTAGCATTTTTCTTTATTTCTGCTAAATAGCAATTTAAATCAATTTCAATTTTAAATATTTCTGATAGTTTATTACTCATTTTTATCATCCTTTCTTTCTTTAGTTAATCGACCTAATAATTTTAAATTTTCTTCAGCAATTCTATCAAGTTCTTCATCTGTTTTGTTTGACATACTATATCTTAGACATTCTATATAATCCTGTTTATGATATTGAATTTTTTGATTAGATATTTCATGAACTGTTATCAATGTAGTGTTATAATAAATATAAAGTTTATTATCAACTTCTTTTAATTTAAGGGTTTGATTAATATACTTTGGTGGTACTGAATACTTTGAACCTTTATAATAAACAAGACTTTCATTAGATACTTTGGCGGGTATCTTATTATCAATATAATGGTCTAAAATGTCTTGCTTTGGTAAAGCGTTTAAGTATTCTTTTTCAATGTTAAATAAACTTATCGGTGGCATATTGGTTGTTTCATTAATTTGACAATTTATTTTATCATTTATCTTTTCCATAATATTTTGTAATTCTTCTAAATTGTCAAATTCATGGTCATATGGTAACAACCAATTTACAAATTTATTACTATTTTCAACTTTTCCTTTAGTTTCACAATGGCTAACTTTACATTTTAATGGTTTTACTCCAATATCTTTACAAAAGGCTTTAAATTCACTTACAAACTCGTGTTGAGAATAATTAACAATGCTAGACATATTATCTGTAAGTATAACATCAGGAATACCACCAAATTTTTTGAAACAATTAATTAAACATATTTGAACTATTTCTCTAGTCATGAATTCAGTAATCTCATAATTATGCATTCTAGAAGCACATAATGTTGCTGAAAAAACATAAAATTTAATTTCTTCGCCACTTTTAGTATGTAGAGTTATTGGACCTTTCCAATCAAATTGTAGTTGTTTTCCATAGTCTGTTTCAAATCTTGGATGAACTTCTATTTTTTTAGGAATTAACAATTCTTCATTTTTAGAAACATATTTCCTAAAATTTGAATATGTACCTATATCACTATCTATATTAGTTTTAATAAATTCATAAACAGCCTTTTTAGTAACACCTGGAATACTTAATTTTGTCTTTATTATTTCTTGATATTTGTCTAATTTTGATGGTTTAACTCTTTTAGATTTTTCTTTATTCAACCCAAGATGCATTTTCTTAACAGTTCTTCTATCTACTTTATATTCTCTTGCTAATGCTGAATAATTAGGTTTAGTATTAGTTCCTTCGAAACATAACAAAGCTCCTTTCAAATTTTCCATTTTGTCATCACCTCCAATCATAATTAGAGTATAACAAAAAAGAATGTACTTTTAGGATATTTCATGTACAATTTTGTACATTTTTATATTCCCTTTTTTGTACATTCTTAT
>CANQIN010000136.1 GCA_947623995.1 uncultured Bacilli bacterium
TTTTGACCTAAATATATAAATGTTTCATTTATTTTTCCTTGTGATACTTGTTGTAAGCACATTTCTAATTCTTGACCATTAATTCCTAGTCTTTCTAATTTAATTTTTGCTTTTTCAGCATCACTCATTTTCGAATTTGAAATATAATCAATAATACTTTCTTGATATTTTTCAAATAATTTTCTTTTTGCTTGTTCTAATTGTTCTGGTGTTGTTATTGATTCATAGTTTTCAATTATATCCTCGACATTTTTATAAGGAAATTGACCACATGCAGTTTCAATGTACTCTTTAATTTGCTCTTTAGATTGCAGTTCAGTTATCATTAATAAGTCTATTTGTTGTTGACTTAAAAATATACCATTTTTATCAGTATTCAAATCTAATGTTGCTACTTCATCTAATTGTTCTTCTTGTTTTCTTATCATCATCTCTTGTATATGTCTTTGAAATTCTAAATAATCTTCAATTACTTTTTGAGCAAGTTCATTTATTTTCGGTATAATCTCTGTTTCTAAATCTTCGGATGAATTTATAAACATTTTAATGCCACGATCTATCTTATCATCATCCATAAGATTAGCATTATATTGTTTATTCATTTGCATAGCTATATCTTTTATATATTCTTCAATATATTGATTTTTTTGATTCATATCCATTATTATCACCACTTTTCACTAATGTCTTTCTCTTTATTATTCTATATATAATTATATCATTTTTTTTTATTATTTTTGCTTAGTTTAATATAATTTATAATTAATCTGTAAAGTATTCTTAGTGTTGAATATGTTAAGGTATATGCATATAAATCTTTCAGCACATCTTCTCTTCTTGAAAAATAGTCTGATTTAATTATTATTCTATTTTTTAAACTGAGTAATTTTAATATTTTTAAATCATCATACTTTATAGTATTATATCTTGATGTAACTTCAGAACAATTAAATAATTTACACGAAAGATTTTTAGTAGGACATCCTTTATTTGTTTGATACAAACACTTTCTACAACAACCATTACATTTTCCATTATTTAAATTTCTTTGCACATAACATTTTCCATTTTTAAAACCACATATATTAGCATTTTTAGTATTATCATCAATTATTTTACACGAACTATCATATATATATTCAATTCTTTTCTTACGATTTTTTATATTTAAGGTATCTATTATGTAATCTATCATTTGATTATGAATATTATTTTTAACTACAAAAAGAGTATTGCAATATAAAATACTCTTATATATATTTATTTTTTTAAGAAATTTAATATAATCATTTTTATTATTTATTAGAATAGTTTTACTTCTCATAAACACCTACCATAGCAATTATATCACTATTTATGTAATGCTTTAAATACTTGTTCTTTAGTATCTTCTTCAAATAATCTTGTTATATTTCTATGTGCAGTATCAATGATATGTTCACTTTGTTGTTGCAAAATTAAATTTGCTTTAAGTTGTTTTAATCTTTCTATTTCTTTTAACTTTGTATCAATATCTTCATCTATAGCAAGTGATATTTGCTTTTTTATAGAGGATAAATCTGTATATTTAAATAAATCTCTTGTAAAAATATTATCAATATACCATTTTAAAAAGGTTTCATCTAATGATTCGATATTATCGTTTTTTACATATTCATTTTTCATATGAATAGGTGATTCAAAAAGGACATCCTCACATACCAAATTATCTCCGATTTTTATCCATTGAACCGGTTCAATGCAAAACCACTCATCATTATATTTTATTGCCCTAATTTCTTCGTTATTATCAATTGCACAATAAACATTATAATCCTCAATAATTAGCTTATCATCTAAAATGGATGGTAAAGTAATTTTTTCTTCAGTTTTAATAAATGAATTTTCAGTAAAATTTTTAGATGGTATATAAATATTCGGATATACATCATGATCCCATCTTGCATATTTATATTCAAAATCTATTATTGATTTTGGATAATATCCTAAAATATAATTATCATAACAGATACCTTCATTTCTAGAAAGTCTATTGTCCGGTTTTTTTGAGTTAAAAACATTTTTATAATAACTACTTCCTACTTTTGTTGCTATATCGCAAACATAATTATATGGAATAGATGGAACTATTCCAAATTGTTGTCCAACATACCTTTCTTTATAACAATTTTGGCAATTTATAATTTCATGTGTATCAAGATTCTTATCCATATTTTTTACTGAAAGACATACTTTTTCTCCATCTTCAGCTGTATTTAAATTTGATTTTAAAAGTAAATAATCTTCATCATATTCTTTGTTTTTAAAAGGATTATCTTTATATAAATAATAGTTTTCAAGTTCAAAATTACTACTTTTTAAATTTCTCGACATCATTAATGAAAAAGATGTCAAACTAGGATATCCTAATCTCATTATTTGTTCACTATCAATCACGGATATTAGACTATAATTATTATTGCTCATTTCCTTTTCCTCCTTTTATTTAAGTTTTATTTATGCAACTTTCTTCTTTTGTAATGTTTTATTTTGATTATGCTTATTTTTTCTTGCTCTTTCATAATTTCTTTTTCTTTTTAAATGTTCAATATATCTTGTTCTTTCATTTTGAACATGCCAATCTATAAT
>CANQIN010000137.1 GCA_947623995.1 uncultured Bacilli bacterium
TATTGAAAATCTTATATTTTATGTCATTCCTTATTCTAATCTTTAACTTTACGTAAACTTTTTATGCAATTGCCTTAAAAGTAAACAATTTAGTACACAAATTAGTAAATCAAATAGTGTGTTATTTTTCACATAATATCTCCAGTTTACTTCATTTTATCACTTGACTGTATTTAATCAATAAACTAAATTGGATTTTTTTAGTAGTCTAATAGTAAACTAAATCGTATTCAAATCGTACGCGAAAAGTACACTAAATTGTATTTGAATAGTACAGTAATATTAATATTATTTACTGAAACATAAATAAATTTACCACTACTTTATCATATTTTAACACTTGATTTATTATAGTCAATGACTAAATTTTTCTTTTTTTGACTTTTTTTTGCCAATATGATTTTAAAATAACAATTGATAAAAAATTCATCTATTACCCTTTGCTCTATTATGTGTTTGACACAGCATTTGGCAATTATTAATATCTGTTGAGCCACCTTTACTCCAAGCAGTAACATGATCTGCATCCATTTCTTTTAATTCCCAAATTCTACTCTTATTATTGTCGTTTCCTATAGCACATAAAGGGCAATTGCTAACTTCTTTATTTTTAGCTTCTTGAGTTTGTTTTTCATATACTACTCTTTTTATATTATCATCAAATACTCTAATATTTAGTAATTTAGTATCTTTACAACCCCCTAGAATATATTCACATATTCCTTTTGTATCTTGAACTTGTGGATCTGCATACAACTTACATAGAATTTCAGAAACTTTATTTGGATCATAAGACTTAGCATGATATGTTTCATATAGTCTTCCCCATTCAAGTCCTCTCATATCTGATTTAACATCTTTAAATACTGTTGAAGCCCAAGTGATAACAGAGTTAAAATATGCTTTCAATTCGGTTATATTTGTATCAAACCTATGTTGACTCATATAATTATCAACATTACCTTTGCTAACCCAATTAACAGCAGTAGCAAGATAATCTTGCCTATTAACATCACCTTTAATATAGGCACTCCATTTTTGAATATAAGCATTTTGCGAATTAGAAAATTCTTCACGTGCCATCGTAACAAATGGACCAGAGTAAATTGCATTTAATAATTCTTGATTATTAAGTGGAACTCCAACTATATTAATTGTTTTAAACCATTCTTTTATTTCCGATTCTTTCCCTTCACAAATATAAATTGTTAATGGAGCATTTAATATTCTTTTCTTTTTATCTTCTGATAAACCATCAAAATATTGTTCCATTCCATTCTCATCTTTTATAGCAAATTTATTAGTAATATACCTCCCAAAACTTGTTACCCTTTGCTGTCCATCAAGAATTTCATATTTATCTTTCCCAACCTTAACAAAATATAATAAACCAAGTGGGTATTCTTTTAATAATGATTCTATTACTGCAACATCTCTTTTTCCATCAGCATAAATATAATTCCTTTGATATTCTGGTTGAATAGTTAATTTTCCACCCCAACCAAATAATCCTTTACCTTCATACTCATTATATACAAACCCCTCATTAATATCTTGAACTTTTAAATCAGTCTTTAGCTTTGCTTCCATCTTCTTCACTCCTATTTATTATTACAACTCTTACATAAGTTGCTTTCCCATTTATAGTACTTTCTTTATCTTTTATTAAACCATGTGCTTTTTTTGGTATTTCATCACTTTTTCTGAAATCATTTGCGTTCAATATTTTAAATTGATATGGATCGTGATATTTTAAAAATGTAATTGGAACAGCCATTGGTTTTGCATAATCATTTGGAATTGCATCATAACGTGGAACTTCAATAACACTATAATTATCAAATTCAGGATATGAATCTACGTTATATTTTTCCTTTAATGTTTTTATTAATGGTTTATTAAATTTTAAATTATCTTCCATATTCATTAATCTTAACGGTTGATGTCTTCTACCTAAATCAATATTAGTAAACCAGCACATATTCCCAAAACTTCTCCACTTTTGACCTGTTTCATCAACCCAAAATCTAGTTTCTCTGTTTTCGGAAGTTTTTGGAACTCTAAATGCCATTTCACCATTAGATTTACCAAGCCACATTTTTGATTCTCTTATCAATTTAAAAATATCTTTATCAGTTTCGTTATTTTCGTTACCCAAAATAATAAAATCTTTTTTACCTTCAAATATCCAATCAACAAATTCTCTAAATAAGCTAAATGGTGGATTAGTTACAATTATGTCAGCCTCATCACGAAGCTTTTTAACCTCTTTAGATCTAAAATCTCCATCACCATCAAGATATTCCCAACTTAAGTCTTCTATGTCTATTCTTCCTGATTTATTATTATCCTTATCCAATGTAAAAATTTTACCATGTGAATTACTTTTCTTTTTATCATATTTTGGAGATTCACTTTCAAATAATGATAATTGAATATATACATCTGCCTTTTTATCATTAGCATAGCTTGTACTAATTAATTTTTTTAAGCCATATCTTTCAAAATTTTGGGCTGTGTATTAGAATAGTGGTGTTAATGATAATCTGCATAAGCTTTATCAACATCAAAAGGAAAAGTAGCATTA
>CANQIN010000138.1 GCA_947623995.1 uncultured Bacilli bacterium
TCATTCCTTTTCTCATATTAAAAATAACATATTTTTTTCAATATGTCATTTTTTGCGATTCGATGATTTTATCCTGGTTTCCTTGCTCTTTTAATAGTATTTTTTAAATGTTTAATTAGCTTTTTTTTCATCTTTAATACTATAATAAAAATTAGCACATGTAACATTCATGTAAGGTGCTACATATAGCATTAAAATTCCAAAAGTTAAGCCAGCTAAAATAGCCCAACCTATAAAACTAAGGTGTAAAATGAAGTAGTCTAATTTATGACCATACATCATTTCTTTACTTTTTCTAATAGCTTCAAAAACACCAATTTCAGGATTATCTACCATTATGTAATTAACCATTGAATATCTATATGATGCAACAATACCAGGAATGATTAATAATAATGACCATAATCCGACAAAGATTGCTGTCATTATAGAAACGCCAATATAAAGTAACCATAAGCTTTTTTTACTAAATAGTTCTTTATAAGTAACTTTTTCATTACGAGAAAGCTTCATATAGAAACTTACAGAACCTAATGCTAAGAAAGCTGAGATAACAATTGATAGTACAGCTGAAATTAATTGAGCTGGGCTCATAATGCTAGTAGTACCATCTAAGATAGCTTGAATAGTTTGAGGGTCACTTAAATTAGCACTGTTACCTACAAAGCCAACACAAGATAATGCTAAGGTAATAAGTCCCATAATAACCATTACTAATATAGCTTGTCCCCAGTTTCCTTTTAATGATTTTTTGGCATTTTCTTTTAATTCTACTCTACTCACAACAATGTACTCCTTTCTATTACCAATATACCATTAAATTTTATTTTCGTAAATCAAAAATATGACAAAATTCGCTAATTTCTTATTAAATGGTTCTTATTATCCAGTGTAGCATACACGTTAAATAAATTAAAAATTAAGCTTTGGCTTATATTTTGATAATTTAAAGGATAAGTATTTTTTAAATTACTAATAATGTTATTAGATAATACAAGTAAAGTTTCTAAATTTGATAAATCATTATTGTTAGAATTAATTATTTTATTCCATAAATAAAAAAGTCTTAAAGAACAATCGCTTGGAATTATAATCTCACCAATATATTGATTTTGATAATAATTAAATCCGACAATAACTTTTTTTAAAAAATTTATATTATGATAACAATTAGGATTTATATTAAAGCAATACAAATATAGTAATTTAATATATTTTAAAACAAATTCATCATAATTTAGTATTTTTTTATTAACTTCTTTTGCATATAATTTTTGATAATCTTCCATAAAACATCACTAGGCTTTATTGTACCAAATTTCTAACGAAAAGTCTTTATATTATATAAAATTCTTGCAAAATTAAAAGTGTTAGATTATTATAAATTCCACCAAAGAGTTCAAATAAATCTAACACAACTAATATTATACACACTTTTTGGAAAAATAAAAGATTTATTTCTCTCTTTGGTAAAAATATTAATTCTCAAAGTAAAAGTCATTTTAGTAAAAGTAGTTGCAATTACTTTGAGAATAAGTGTTGCATTTACATTGAGAATTATATAAATTGATTATCAAATATAGTATTATATTAAAGTTGCATTAACTTTAAGAATGGGAGGTAGAAGTGAAGTAACTATTAGAAATTATATTTATTCAATTAAACATTTTTTGAACTTTTATAGTAATAAAAAAGATATTTCTAAATTTAAAGAAAAACAAATAATCGATTATTTAAAAAGGAATTATTTAAATAATTGTTGTAAAGCTTCAACTTATAATTTTAATCTTGCTGCTATTAAGTATTTTTATTCTGTTTGCTTTAATATAACATTTAATAATTATCTTTTGCCTAAAGCTAAAATTTCTAAAAAATTGCCAGTTATTATGGATAAAAGTAATTTTTTAAATATGATAAACAAAGAACACAATTTAGAACATAAATGTTTTTTAGCTTTAGGTTTTTGCTGTGGTTTAAGAGCTTTTGAAACTGCTTCTATTAGAATTGAAAATATTGATTCAAAAAATCATAAATTAAAAGTAATTGGTAAAGGTAATAAAGAACGATATACTATTTTACCTGATATTGTAATTAAATTATTAAAAAGCTATTATAAATCTAAAAATATGAAAGAAAAAAATGGATATTTATTTAAAGGAACAAAAGGCAACGAACACATATCAGCTGATACTATAGAAAATTATTTTACTACTTATGCAAATGATTTAGGAATAGATGAAAATATTTCGTACCATACATTAAGACATTCTTTTGCAACTTATTATTTAATGAATGGTGGAGATGCTTTTATTTTAAAAGATTTATTAGGTCATACCTCTATTTCTACTACATCTATTTATATTCATTTAGCTCATGACTTTAATAAACTTAAAGGAATTAACTATGGAAAATAATTTTACAGTTCAAGGTATCTTTCAAACTTATGGTAATGAATATATTAAAAACCATAATTTGTCTAAAGAGCAATGGAAAGTTTTTAATGCTA